>CAIOCT010000037.1 GCA_903856725.1 uncultured Verrucomicrobiota bacterium | reverse complement strand
GGACCGCACACTGCCCACACACTTAACCTTGTTGAAGTTTTCGTAGTCGGTGCAGGATTTGTCGCTGGTCAGACCAAGATGCGCTCGGGTGGTCGCTTAGCCGACATCGCGCCAACTGTCCTTCAACTCATGGATTTGCCCAAACCTGCTGAGATGACCGGCCTGAGTCTGTTATTAGGTTAATCGTTCGCGATTAGCGAAGCGAGGAGCGGCGGCGTCTATTTTTAGGGGAAAATAGCACGTGGGCTGCGCCCTGTTTTAATCATGATACAACTTATTTGCATTATTAGATAAAGAGATTTTATTGATTTCCCCGAATCTGAGCCGATTTAAATTTATGCTTTTCCGATCGCTTCTCTCGCGTGGTCTTCAATTTACCCTGACGGCCTTATTTTTATATGCTTTCGCCAATCTGCATGATGCACACGGCGCGGAGCAGGTCTCCGTGCCCCAGGCGCTCAGCCCGCGTGAAGGCAACCGTGTGATCCGCGATCTCGGTTTAGAACTGGTCTGGGTTACTCCTGGTACCTTTGTGATGGGAACCGCCGTGGGTGGTTATGATAGTGAGCGGCCGGTGATGAAGGTGAGCATCACGAAGGGATATTGGCTGGGAAATACGGAGGTCACCCAGGGGCAGTGGCATGCTTTGATGGGGACGAGTCCGGCTCAATTCACCGGCGATAATCGGCCGGTTGAGCAGGTGAGTTGGTATGATGCGATGGCCTTTTGTGAAAAACTCACTGAGCGTGAGCGTACGGCGGGTCGGTTGCCGGCTGGGTTTGCCTACACGTTGCCTACAGAAGCGCAGTGGGAGTACGCCTGTCGTGCTGGCAGTACTGGAGCTTACGCGGGCGATCTCGATGGCTTAGGGTGGTATGATAAAAACAGTTTAGCGGAAACCCACCTCGTGGCAAAAAAACAGGCGAATGCTTGGGGGTTGTTTGATATGCACGGTAATGTGTGGGAGTGGTGCCTGGATTGGGATGCTAACTATCTTGGTGATAGCTCCTCTGATCCCCAGGGTGAGCCAGTGGGTATCTATCGCATTTCTCGAGGTGGGAGCTGGAGCACTTCGGCAATTCATTGCCGATCCGCGCTGCGCCGGGGCTCTGATCCTCATTATCGGCGAGTTAACCTTGGCTTCCGGCTAGCGCTGAGTGTCGTGGCTAAGTAGGTAGGTGGAGGGGGATCGTTTAAAATAAATTCCCGTGCATAGAGTGTGATCGGAAACCCCGCGCTGCGTGGGCATAATTAAGGGGGGGGCGTCTCGTGTCATAGGGGGTTAAATTCTGATTGCCCCGATTGCGGACGGGCCGTTTGTTTGCGTGTTCTGCCCTATGAAACGCACCCATCATTGCGCCCAGCTCACTCCGTCTGACCTTCACACCACGGTCTCCCTCGCCGGTTGGGTGGATTCCGTCCGCGACCACGGCGGCATTATCTTTGTCGACCTCCGCGATCGTCAGGGCATCACCCAAGTTAAATTTGATACCAATTTGCGCGCCGAGGCAGCACTCCTGAAAGCTGAATCGGTAATCGCAGTTACCGGCAAGGTCGAGCTACGGCCAGAGGCCATGATGAACAAGAATCTGCCGACCGGCCAAGTGGAGCTCGATGCCAGTGAGTTGGTGGTGCACAATATTTCCGAGACACCCCCGTTTCCGCTGACCGACGCTGGGGGTGATAAAGTGAATGAGGATTTGCGCCTGACGTACCGCTACCTCGACCTGCGTCGGCCAAAAATGCGCAAAAATTTGCTGACACGTCATCGGGCGACCAAAGCGGTTCGCGATTATTTTGACGCGCAGGAATTTATCGAAGTTGAAACGCCGGCGCTGTTCAAGAGCACGCCGGAGGGCGCTCGGGAATATTTGGTCCCTTCACGTATTCATCCGGGGGAATTTTACGCCCTCTCGCAGTCGCCTCAGCAGTTTAAACAAATTCTCATGGTGGCGGGCGTGGAGAAGTATTTTCAAATTGCCCGCTGCTTTCGCGATGAGGACTTGCGCTCGGATCGACAGATGGAGTTTACGCAAATCGACGTTGAAGCTTCCTTCATCGACCGTGAAGGTATCTACACTCTTTTCGAGGGGATGTTAAAGAAGGTCTGGCAGGAAGTATTGCAGCATGATTTGCCGACACCATTTCCGCGCCTCGCCTACCACGATGCCATGAATCGTTACGGGGTGGATAAGCCAGATACGCGCTTTGCGCTCGAGCTCGTTGATCTCTCAGACACTTTTAAGACGTCCGGTTTTAAGGTTTTCGCCTCCACCATCGCCGCGGGTGGTTGCGTGAAAGCGTTTAACGCTAAAGGGCTCGCTGATATCACTCAGGGTGAAATTGGGGCGCTTGAGGAAATCGCCAAATCACTCGGAGCGAAGGGGCTCGCCTTTATTAAGGTTGAGGCCGGCGAGTGGAAGTCGCCAATCGTCAAATTCTTTTCCGAGGCTGAAAAAGCTGCGCTCACCCAAAAACTGTCGATTGCCGATGGGGATATTATTTTCTTTGCCGCGGCAACCTGGGATCGGGCTTGCGCGATTCTCGGTCGGACCCGCCTAGAGGCAGCGCAGTTACTCGTAAAGCGCGGCCGCATGACGATACGCGCTGATCAATGGAATTTTCTTTGGGTAGTTGATTTTCCGCTGATGAGCTATGATGAGGAAACCAAGCGCTACGTTGCTACTCACCATCCGTTCACGGCTCCCGTGCCCGAGGATACGGCGCTCATCGACAGCGATCCTAAGGCAGTGCGCGGCCAACATTATGATGTTGTCCTTAATGGAATGGAGCTCGGCGGTGGTTCCATTCGGATTCATCAGCCTGCGCTGCAAAAGAAGATTTTTGAGGACGTCTTAAAAATCCCTGCAGACGTCGTGGAGAGTCGCTTCGGCTATATGCTTAAGGCCTTCACTTACGGCGCCCCGCCTCATGGCGGCATTGCCTTTGGTCTCGATCGCATGGTGGCTTTGTTGTGTGGCACCACCAGCATTCGCGACGTCATTGCCTTTCCTAAGACGCAGAAGGCTCAAGATTTGATGGCGCAAAGCCCGACTCCGGTCACGGCCAAGCAACTAAAGGATCTGCACATTCAGACCGTGATCCCGCCACAGTAAGTCTTGCGCTGCGGGCCCAATCGGCAAAAACTGAATTTCTTCCCTCTCATTTTATGAAACTCATCACTGCCATTATTAAGCCCTTTAAATTAGAAGCCGTGAAGGAAGCGCTCACCGCTGTTGGCGTGGAAGGCATGACTGTCACTGAGGTGAAGGGCTTTGGTCGGCAGAAAGGACATACCGAAATTTACCGGGGCAGTGAGTATACCGTCGATTTCTTGCCGAAAGCTAAAATTGAAATCGCCGTGGCCGATGAGCTGAAAGACAAAGTGGTCGCCGCCATTGCCCAAGCCGCTAAGACAGGCAAAATTGGTGATGGGAAGATTTTCGTGACGCCGATTGAGGATATGATCCGGATTCGTACGGACGAACACGGCGACGCAGCTATTTAAAATCTATCAGCCGATCGCTCGCGGCGATCGCCGGTCACTCAACGAGGGCCGGCTTTTTTGTGCCCAGTTTACCGGCATGAATGATGCTCGACCGAACCGTCCTCTGTGGTGATGCGGAGCGCGAGCCCTGCTCTGGGGGCATGCATTAAGGCCTCGGTCAGGAGGTGTGGAGAAAAGAACGTCTCCTGAATTTATTTTTTATGCATGGCATCATAGTTGCTTAAGAGGATGAGCACATCCTATGAAAACAACATTATATCGCTTACTCCGTTTCGCCACCTTTGCGGGTCTGGCGTTGCTGGCGACCCAGACCGCGTTGGCACAAACTAACGTCGTGGCTCCCGCGGCTCCGACTTCTGACGAGCGCATTGCTGCGCTGGAGGCCTACATTAATAATACTGATCCGGGCAAATCGCTCACCGGCGTGGCTGGTCCGGGGCATAATGCATGGATGATGACGAGCGCCGCGCTAGTGCTCTTCATGACTCTGCCCGGTCTGGCGCTTTTCTATGGCGGTTTGGTCCGCACTAAAAATGTGCTGTCTGTGATGGCACAATGCTTGGGTATCGCTGGCCTCGTCACCATCTTGTGGTGGGCCTTTGGCTATAGCCTCGTCTTCGGCAAAAATTTCGGAAGCCCATTTCTGGGCGGCTCGGAGTTTTTCTTTTTTAAAGGCGTCGAGAGCGCCACGAATACCGACTACGCTTATTGGGTCTCACATAATGTTTTCGCGATTTACCAACTCATGTTCGCGATTATTACCCCGGCCCTCATTGTCGGCGCCATTGCGGAGCGTCTGAAATTTTCTGCGCTCATGATTTTTGTCACCGTCTGGATGTGCGTAGTTTATTTTCCGCTGGCGCACATGATCTGGGGCGTCACGGGTTATATGAACGGCGTCTGGAACGCTGGCGCCGCGATTAAAGCGATCGATTTTGCCGGCGGCACCGTGGTGCACATGTCTTCAGGGTGGTCGGCCTTGATTCTTTGCTTAATTCTGGGGCCGCGGCTGGGGTTTGGGAAAACTCCAATGCCGCCGCATAGCCTGGTGCTCTGTATGGTGGGCACCGGCATGCTCTGGGTGGGCTGGTACGGCTTTAATGCCGGTTCGGCGGTCGCGGCCGACGGCGTTGCGGCGAATGCCTTTACGACGACCACGCTCGCAACCGCAGTGGCCTCGTTCACGTGGGCGGCACTCGAATATTTTACCCGTGGCAAGGCGAGCGTCCTCGGCTTTTGCTCAGGCGCAGTCGCAGGCTTAGTGGTCGTGACCCCAGCGTGCGGTTTCATCAACAGCACCTCTTCGGTTTGGGTCGGGCTGCTGGCTGGTGCAATTCCGTTCCTCGCCTGTACCAAGTTGAAAAGCTGGCTCAAATATGATGATGCGCTTGATACCTTCGGCGTGCATGCCGTCGGTGGTACTTTGGGTGCTTTTATCACCGGCGTTTTTGCCACAGCTTCGGTCAATGGAAACCTCAATACGAATCTCAAGGATATCGTCGGTCACTCCCTCTGGTTAGAGCAGCTGAAAGCCATGGGGCTGACCGTGGTTCTTTCGGTGGTTTCAACGGTGATCATTGCGTACGCGATCAAAGCCACGATCGGTCTGCGCCCTGATGTGGAGGACGAGCAAACGGGTCTCGATCTCACTGATCACGGTGAGGAAGGCTACATTTACGAAGCCAAATCATAATCCCTTAACTCAATTATTTTATGAAACTCATCATCGCCATCATCAAACCATTCAAGCTGGACGAAGTAAAAGAGGCGCTCGGCGCCGTTGGCATTCAGGGCATGACGGTCACCGAGGTTAAAGGCTTCGGTCGGCAGAAAGGTCACACGGAAATTTATCGCGGAAGCGAATACACCGTGGATTTTTTGCCCAAGGTGAAAATTGAACTAGCCCTGTCCGACGACTTAGTGAGCAAGGCTATTGGGGTCATCACCACTGCCGCCAAGACGGGCAAGATTGGTGACGGCAAAATCTTCGTGCTGCCGGTGGAAGATGTTATTCGTATCCGCACCGACGAGCACGGTGAAACCGCCGTCTAAGCTTTGGGGTTGGTAGCTCATTCAGCCGGTCTCCGCAGGGAGGCCGGCTTTTTCTTTGATAAATGGCGCGGGCTGTTCATGCTGAATTTTCGCAATGTCTTCACCATCGGCGCTTAAAATTTTAGATTCCCACACTGGGGGTGAGCCTACTCGGCTTGTACTCGCAGGGGGGCCAGAGCTCGGCGTGGGGCCACTCGCGGAGCGCGTTAAGTTATTTCAAACTCAGTACGACTCCTTTCGGTCGGCCATCGTGAATGAGCCCCGCGGTTCAGCCGTGGTCGTAGGTGCATTGCTCTGCGCGCCGCATGATTCCAGCTGCCAATTTGGGGTTATTTTTTTTAACAATGTTGGTTATCTGGGCATGTGCGGTCACGGCACGATTGGGCTTGTCGTATCCTTAGCTTATCTGGGTCGTCTCCAGCCTGGGGTGGTACGAATTGATACGCCCGTTGGTCCCATTGAGGCTGCCTTGCATCCCAATGGAGAAGTCTCGGTGACGAACGTCGCGAGCTACCGCCGCAAGCAGGGCCTCCAGCTTGCTTTGCCAGGCGGCGGGAACGTGCGGTGCGATCTTGCGTGGGGCGGGAATTGGTTCTGCCTCATCGAGCAACATGGATTGTCTCTCTCATTAGCCAATTTAGCTCAACTGACGGATTATTGTTTGCGCATCCGGGCTGCACTCAGGGGTGCAGGTTTTCCTGAGGTCGATCACGTTGAGTTGTTCGAGCCTTCAGCGCGAGCGGGGGTTGATAGCAAAAATTTTGTCCTGTGTCCTGGCTTAGCTTACGATCGTTCCCCTTGCGGCACCGGCACGAGTGCCAAACTCGCCTGTCTCGCCGCTGACGGCAAGCTGGCGCCCGGCATGGAGTGGGTCCAAGAGAGCATCGTTGGCAGTATTTTTCGGGCGAAATATTCTCGGCGTGGGGAAGAAATTATTCCTACGATCACAGGATCAGCTCATGTTATGGGGGAGGGCACTTTGATCTTGGACCCGCAGGATCCTTTTTGCTGGGGTATTCATTCCTGAGCATCCCGAACTATCTACTATTGAAGTTATGCGTGAATCAAAATCAGTAATCGTCTGCGGCGGAGGCATCGTTGGCCTGTGCTGTGCCTATTATCTAGCCCGCGAGGGTCGCAGTGTCACGGTGCTCGAGCGCAATGGGGAAGTGCGTGACCATTGCGCACTCGGCAGCGCTGGTTATGTTTCGCCGAGTCACGTCATTCCCCTCGCGGCGCCGGGCATGGTGTTGCAGGGCCTGAAGTGGATGCTCAATCCGCGCAGTCCTTTTTATATCAAGCCACGCCTCGATAGCGATTTGCTCCGCTGGAGTTGGCTTTTTATGCGTTCGGCCAATCGGGCACATGTCGAGCGCGCCGCGCCAATTTTGCGCGATCTTTGTGTCGCCAGTCGCACCCTCTTCGAAGAATTGGACGATATTACCGGTCATGTTTTTGAGTTCAAGAAAGAGGGCCTGCTTAATCTTTGTAAAACGCCGGCCGGCTTGGATCACGAAGCCCACGGCCTCGCGCGCATCGCCAATGAATTGGGCGTTGAGGCTCAAGTCTTGAATGCCGCCCAGACTGCTGCGCTGGAGCCGGGTATTAAATTGGATGTCGCGGGTTCAGTTTATTTCCCGATTGATGCTCACCTGACGCCGTGGCGTTTTGCACAGACCTTGACGGCTTTGCTCAAGGAAATGGGCGTGCGCTTTCAATGGAATACGACCGTCTTTGGTTGGCGGACTGAGGCGGGACGAATTGCTGCAGTCCAAACGACGGCGGGCGATTTACTCGCCGATGAATTTATTCTCACCGGCGGTTCGTGGTCACCTTCAATGTTAACGGGTTTGGGGCTGCGGCTGCCGCTCCAGGCTGGCAAAGGCTATAGTCTCACTTTGCCGCAGCCGCGTTTTAAAGTTACGAAGCCCATGATTTGCACGGAGCGGCGCATCGCGGTAACGCCGATGGGGGATACGCTGCGCTTTGGTGGCACCATGGAGTTAAGTGGGATTAACCACCACGTGCGGTTGGAGCGAGTGCAGCAGATTATTGATTCTGTGCCCCTTTACTTTCCTGAACTCACGGCGGCAGATTTTTCCGGAATTCAGCCTTGGCATGGTTTGCGGCCCGTGGCCCCCGACGGAATGCCTTATTTGGGTCGCTTTAATCGCTATCGAAACCTGACGGCTGCTTGTGGCCACGCGATGCTGGGGGTTACGATGGCGCCCATCAGTGGCTTGCTGGTAGCTGAAATTCTCGCCGGTCGTAAACCCTCGGTCGCTTTGCAGATGCTAGACCCTAATCGGTACGCCTGATTTTATATATCCAGCCCGAGCCGACCGCGGTATCTCAAAAAATTAAATGCTTATGAATTGGAAAGGTGTTCTTCCTGCCATCACGACTAATCTCGCGGCTGACCTCACCGTCGACCATGCCGCGCTCGCCGTTCATTGCCGGTGGATGATCGATAGTGGCTGCACCGGGCTCGTTGTTTGCGGTTCGCTTGGAGAAGCGGCGACGCTTAGTTTCGATGAGAAGATTGCGATTGTTCGTACGAGCGTGGCCGCTGTGGCCGGACGCGCTCCTGTGGTGTTGGGCATTGCATCCCTAAGCACGCTTGAAGCGGTGGCGTTGGCAAAAGCGGCAGAGCAGGCCGGCGCGCAGGGTCTGATGGTCTTACCGCCTTATGTTTACTCCAGTGATTGGCGTGAAATGAAAGCGCATGTCAGTGCCGTCATTGCGGCGACCAAGCTTTCTTGCCTGCTCTATAATAATCCTCCCGCCTATAAAACAGATTTTCTGCCGGAGCAGATAGCCGAACTGGCGAGTCTTCATCCTAATCTCCACGCGGTGAAGGAATCGAGTGGCGACACCCGCCGAGTTACTGCAATTCAAGCGGCGGTTGGTGCGCGCCTGGCGGTTTTGGTAGGCATGGATGATGCCATTGTTGAAGGCATCTACGCTGGCGCGGTGGGCTGGATTGCCGGGTTGGTTAATGCGTTCCCAGTTGAATCGGTTGCGCTCTTTAATTTGGCGATGCGCGGAGAAAAGGTGCGGGCGGCGGCGCTCTACGCTTGGTTTCTCCCGCTGCTACGACTCGATACAGTGCCAAAATTTGTTCAGCTGATTAAATGGGTGCAGGCCGAAGTGGGTCGCGGGACCCCTTTTGTTCGCGCCCCGCGCTTGGTATTAGCCGGACCTGATCTGGCCGCAGCGCGGGCGGTGTTGACGGCGGCTTTGCAGCATCCTCCGGTTTTGTGAAGGGGCCTTTTGAACTCGCCGGCTGGCGAGCTGCTGGCCAGAGTCAGAGTCGTTTATGAAACCTGATGGAAGTTCACTCATTGGTTTTGGTTCCAGTTTGCCTGGCGGTGCTGAATTTTTGGCTAGTAATCCCGCCCGCGGGGTTACTTTAGAGCCAACTTTTTGTTCGGCGACACCCCACGATATTGAACGGGCCGTGCAATTAGCGGCCGCCGCTGCACCGATTTGGGCGAAATTCTCTGGAGCGCAGCGCAATCAATTTTTACGCACCATCGCGGACAATCTAGAAAAAAAATCGGCTGATCTCGTTGCTCGGGCTCAGCTCGAAACGGCGTTACCGGAAGCGCGATTGAAAGGAGAAATTGCGCGGACCGCGGGTCAGTTGCGGCTTTATGGTGAAACCGCTGAGCGCGGCGATTGGCTCGATGCGCGCATTGAGACGGCGCAGCCGGAGCGTCAACCGCTGCCCAAGCCAGATCACCGCTCTTTGTTACGCCCTTTGGGTCCAGTCGTAGTATTTGGTTCTAGTAATTTTCCGTTCGCCTACTCAGTGGCGGGGGGCGACACCGCATCCGCTTTTGCCGCCGGTTGTCCGGTTATTGTGAAAGCGCATTCTGCTCACCCTGGCACGAGTGAACTCGTGGGACGATTGATTCTCCATGCAGTGAGAGATTGTGGGCTGCCGGAGGGCACATTTTCCCTCCTGTTCGATGCCGGCTTGAGCGTCGGCCAGGCGCTCGTTCAGCATCCATTAGTTAAAGCGGTGGGGTTTACGGGATCCCTTCGCGGCGGTCGGGCGCTGACTGATTTAGCCGCCGCCCGCCCCGAGCCGATTCCCGTTTATGCTGAGATGGGTAGTATCAATCCTTTTTTTATTTTACCGGGCGCTTTGTCTGAAAGATCAGACGCGCTTGTTGATGGATTACATGCGTCCGCTACCGTAGGAGTCGGGCAGTTTTGCACTAATCCCGGCTTGATCGTGCTGGTCCGATCAACCGCGGCGGAAATTTTCTTAAAAAACCTAGGTGAGAAATTAGCGGCGACTCCACCCGCCGCGATGTTGACGTCTGCAATCTGCACTAATTTTAGAAAAGGAGTAGAAGCCCGCGCTCGCATCACGGGGGTTCGCCCGCTGCCTGCCGCATCGGCTGATGGCGCGCGGTTGTCGACTGTCGCCACTCCCGTTTGGTTTGAAACTTCGGCGCAGGATTATTCGAGTAATCCAAATTTGACTGAGGAGATTTTTGGCCCGAGCTCGTTAGTGGTATGGTGTAAAGATTCTGCGGAAATGCTGACGGTTGCGGCTGACCTTTCTGGCAATCTCACGGCGACCTTACACGCAGGTGTGGCAGAAGTTGCCGCTCAAGGAGCGCTGCTTGATATTTTAGCGAACAAAGCAGGCCGAGTAATTTTAAACGGATTTCCTACGGGGCTCGAAGTGAGCTCGGCTATTGTGCACAGTGGACCATATCCTGCAACCAGTGATGGAGGCCGCAGCACCTCCGTCGGCACGCGGGCGCTTACCCGCTGGGTAAGGCTCGTTTGTTATCAGAATTTTACCCAGGGGCTACTGCCGCCAGAATTGCAGAACGCGAATCCCCAGGGTCTGCGTCGGTTTGTCAACGGTGCGTGGACGACCGGCACAATCTGAGGCTGCGATTTTGGTGACACGATCGGCCCCGTTTTCACCCGGGGTTACTTAAAGCTTCGCGGCGGCGTGTCGGATCGCGCGCTGATAGGCCGTGATACCGGGATCTTCCGTTATGGCGCAGAGAGTCTCCAGCGCGAGCTGCAGCGCTTCAGTCTGCCGGCCTTGAGCATGGAGGGTTAGCGTCAGAAAAATAGCAAATTCCGGATTATCGGGAAATTGAAGTTGGCCGGAACGGAGCACATCTGCCGAGCGCTGTAATTGACCGAGGAGGCGCAAGGTTGATCCTAACCCCAATTGGGCGCCTGATAGTTCGTTGGGTGACAAACCGAGGGCAATCGCTTTTTCGTAGTAGGGCAGGGCCTCAGCTGCGCGATCAAGCACGTCACACGTCCAAGCTAATTCAAAATTGATCTCGGCGACGTTCGGGTAGCGCTCATCAAGTGATTTTAGTCGCGGGAAAATTTCCTGCGACTGCCCGTGGGCGCGCGCGCCAACAATGGCGTCGAGTTCAGGTTTCCAAGTAGCGATTTCTGAAGCGGGGGACATGAAACAAGGCTTGGCGGAGAGTGTCGGCCCCGCTGGATTCCACCCAGCGAGAGCGGGATTTGCTGGCTTAGGCCTGGGGGGGGTGCTGGTTGGCTGGTGCTGCCGTGACCTTTTTCTCGGGGAGTGCACGAGTGGCAACCTCTTGTTTGAAGCGAGCAATGACATCCTCGACTTTTAGGATGCCTTCATCGCCTTTGGCGCGTGAGCGGACCGACACACTTTGGGCTTCCGCTTCTTTTTGGCCGAGTACGAGTACGTAAGGGATTTTTTCAAGTTCGGCCCGGCGGATTTTTGCACCGAGCTTATCGGAATGGGTGTCGATCGATACGCGAAGGTCGGCGGCAAGTAGCTGCATGTGTAATGCCTGTGCGTACTCAATGACCTTATCGCTGATGGGGACGATCCGGATTTGTTCCGGCGCTAACCAGAGCGGGAAATCTCCGCCAAAATGTTCGATGAGCACGCCGCAGAAACGCTCCATCGAGCCAAAAGGCGCGCGGTGAATCATGACGGGCCGGTGGGAGGCGTTGTCGGCTCCGATGTAGGTAAGGTCGAAGCGCACAGGTAAATTATAATCAACCTGCACGGTGCCGAGCTGCCATTCGCGGCCGATCACGTCTTTAATTACAAAATCAATTTTTGGTCCGTAGAAAGCGGCTTCGCCCGGCTCTTCGGTGAAAGGTACGCCCAACGTTTTGGCCGCTTCGCGGCAGGCGTTCTCGGCTTTATCCCAGTTAGCGGAATCTCCGGTGTATTTCTGGGAGTCAGGGTCGCGGAGACCAACGCGAACGCGATAATCGGCCATCCCTAGCGTGGTGAGGACTGTTTTAACCAGAGAGAGACAGCCAATAATTTCTTTGGGCACTTGTTCTTCAGTGCAGAAAAGATGGGCATCATCCTGGGTGAATCCACGGACGCGGGTCATGCCACTAAGTTCACCCGACTGTTCCCAGCGGTAGACAGTACCAAATTCCGCCAGCCGGACCGGCAAGTCGCGGTACGAATGTGGCTGCGAGGCGAAAATTTTAATGTGATGAGGGCAATTCATCGGCTTCAGCAAAAAGCCATCGATGAGTTGGTCGTCAGGAAGCACGCGATCCTTAGTGATCGTCTCTTGCCCGGTGAGTCGGTTAACTTTTTCAGCCAAATGGCCCGAGACCGCTTCAATGCGGTTCGACATTTCCGCGCAGGAGCAACCGGCCGAGGTAAGTTGTTCGAGGAATTCTCGTTCAACAACCGGCGGAAATTGGGAGTCTTTATAGTACGGGAAGTGGCCGGACGTTTTATAGAGTGATAGCCGGCCAATGTGAGGCGTGAAGACTTGCGAGTAACCCTGCTTGCGCAGTTCACCCATGATGAAATCTTGCAATTGCTGCCGAAGAATAGAGCCGTTGGGTGTCCAGAGAATCAGGCCTTGGCCAACATCTTCATCGATGTGGAAAAGCTTTAATTCTTTACCGAGCTTACGGTGGTCGCGCAATTTGGCCTGCTCCATCTGGGTGAGGTAATTGGCGAGTTCCTCCTTGGTCGGGAAGGCGGTGCCGTAGATGCGCTGCAGTTGTTTGTTAGTCTCGTCACCGCGGTGGTAGGCACCGGCGATCGAAAGGAGTTTGAAAGCCTTCAGCTTCGCCGTGTAGCGGACGTGCGAGCCGGCGCAAAGATCCGTGAACTCACCGTTGGTGTAGAAGGAGATTTTCTCATCGGCGGGAATATCAGCAAGGCGGCCGAGTTTGTAGCGTTCTTGGCCGCGGGACTTGATGATCTCAATGGCTTCCTCGCGAGAAACTTCTTTGCGGTCGAAGCGCTGATTCTCCTCAGCGATTTTTTTCATTTCGGCCTCGATCTTAACCAGATCATCGGCGGTAAATTTGTGCTCTAAATCGATGTCGTAGTAGAAGCCGGAATCGGTTGGCGGCCCAATATCGAGTTTGGCCTCAGGGAAAAGGCGGAGGACGGCAGTCGCGAGGACGTGCGAGGCCGAGTGGCGGAGTTCTTCGAGCGGAGACATCGACATGGTGTGGTTGGGTTTGGTCCTCCTTACGAATGGAGGGCCGAAAGAGTTATTGGCGACAGGGATTGGCTGCTTGTCAATGCGGACCTGAGTCAAGGTGCGGCAGTTGCAAACTACGCAGAAAGCCGGAGTGGTCGGCGACACTGCTCTCAGGTGAGCGGCTTTTCAGGAAATTTACCTGAGCTATTTCTTCAGCGGTTCGAGGCTGTAGCCGTCTTTGGCATCTTTCATACTCCAACCGGCGGCCGTCAGTTCCTGGCGCAAGGCATCAGCCCCCGCAAAGTCCTTGCTCTGTTTCGCGGTCCAGCGCTTGGCGGCGAGGGCCACGATGGCAACCGGGACATCCCCCAGCGGCAAATCGAGGGCATCTAACTGAAAGCCAAGCGCAAAGAGCACGCGATCAAAGGCCGCTAGATTAACACCAGCCGGACCACGATTCACGATCGTGAAGAGGGCGCCGAAGGCTCCGGGTATGTTCAGATCATCGGCGAGTGCGGTAAAGATGGGGGCGAAGGTGGTCGTGGCATCAGCCTGGCTGTGAACGCCCAAGGCTGCGCGATAAGTGCGTAGGGTTCTTAGGGCGCTTTCGGCCGCGTGCAGCGAGTCGAGGGAAAAGCTTAATTGTTTACGGGGGTGCCCCATGAGCAAAGCGTAGCGGAGCGCCATTGGGGAAAAGCCTTTGGCCACCAATTCATCCAGCGTGTAAAGATTGCCGAGGCTCTTGCTCATCTTCTTGCCGTCGACCAGGAGGTGCTCGCTGTGATACCAATGATGCGAGAAGGGGGTGCCGTTGCAGCATTGGCTCTGGGCGATTTCATTTTCGTGGTGAGGGAACAGCAGGTCTACCCCACCGGTGTGCAGGTCGATCGTCTCGCCGAGATGTTTTTTACTCATGGCACTGCATTCAATGTGCCAGCCGGGGCGGCCGCGCCCCCACGGACTATCCCAGGCATTGGCGCCGTCCTCGGGTTTGTGCGCCTTCCACAAAGCAAAATCACTAACGTCCTCTTTTTCGTCGGCATCTACAGCCATGGCCTTCGGCGTACTGCCGGTTTGTAGTTCGCGTTCTTTGACTCGCGAAAGTGCGCCGTACTCCGCGAAGGAGTTTACTTTGAAATAAACTGACCCATCAGCTGCTCGATAAGCATTACCTTTCTTCATGAGCACCGCGATCATATCCACTTGCTCGGGGATATGCCCGGTGGCAGTCGGTTCTACATGGGGCGGTAAGCAATTCAAACTTGCGCAGTCTGCGTGGAATTTAGCGGTCCATTGTTGCGTGACGTCGGCGAGCGCGCGCTGTTCATCCCGGGCGCGCTTGATGGTTTTGTCATCAACGTCGGTTAGGTTTCGCACATGTTTTACTTTATCTGCCCCAAACTCCAACTCTAGCAGTCGGCGAATAATATCATTAACTACAAACGTGCGGAAATTTCCGATATGGGCTGGCGCGTACACGGTTGGCCCGCAGTTATAGAATCGGAAAATACCATCCGGTTGCGCGGGCCGAAGCTCGCGCAGGCTGCGGGTGAGGGAATCGTAAAGGCGGATCGACATGCAGCAGGTTAAGTTGCGTTCAAAAGGCGCAAAAAATGTGAAATTATCAACCTCGGATTACCTGGCTCGCTGGGACCAGTTTCAGCAGGTCACCGATTGCGACGAGCGATTTAGGTGAATTTTGTGCAGAAATAAGCGGAGTGAAAATTTGCTCTGCCCGATCGGGGAGGGAACCCAGCCTACTTGGCTGAAAATCTGGGCAGCAAAAGATTAGCGTGAAATAATGCCAATTCATGGTTTAGGATCAGTCTTTCTCTCGTCATGGCCAAAAAATCAAAACTCACTTTAACGCATCGTCCTCGTCGTCTCCGTCGGCAGCCGACGCGACGTGCGCTCGTCGCCGAGACGGTGCTGCGCGTGGAGAATCTCATCGCTCCTTTATTTGTAGTGGAGGGGAAAGGGCGTCCTGAGCCCATTGCCTCAATGCCCGGGGTTAACCGTTTTAATGTGGTCGATCTCGTAAAAGAATGTGCGGAATTGCACGCCCTTGGCGTGCCTGCGGTGGCGCTATTCCCTAAGCTAGCAGCAGCCCTTAAAGATGCTACGGGCACCCAGGCGTTGAATAAAAATACGCTCATTCTTCGCGCTGTTCGCGCGGTAAAGAAAGCGCTGCCGACATTGACTGTGATCACCGATGTGGCGCTCGATCCCTATACGAATCATGGCCACGATGGCGTACTGACACCTGCGCAGGATGATGTGGATAACGATCGGACCGTAGAAATTCTTTGCCGCATGGCGGTCTTGCAGGCTGCGGCGGGGGTGGATTTTGTAGCGCCCTCTGACATGATGGATGGGCGTGTCGGCGCAATCCGTCAGGCACTCGATGCGGCCGGTTATACGAGCACCGGTATTCTGGCCTATTCTGCTAAATATAATTCAGCCTATTATGGACCGTTTCGTGATGCGGTCGGCAGCGCCAAGGCGGCTGGGACGCGTTTACTGAGCAAGGCAACCTATCAGATGAATCCGGCGAATCGTCGCGAGGCACTCAGTGAAGTGGCGCTCGATGAAAGCGAAGGTGCGGATATCGTCATGGTAAAACCCGCGGGTCCTTACCTCGATATTATCCGCGAGGTGCGTAATGCTTCAAAAAAACCGATCGCGGCCTATCAAGTGTCTGGAGAATACGCTCAGATTCATGCAGCGGCACGACTCGGTTGGCTCGATCTCGTACGTTGTCGTGATGAATCGTTATTGGCCATCAAGCGGGCGGGCGCGGACATGATTTTAACTTACTTCGCGAAGGACGTAGCGAAGGCTCTGGGGAAGTGACGCCAAGTCGGGGTTTTTCTTTACAGACCGCCTCTGCGGTCGAGTGAATCCCCGCTTGATCAAGCGGGTGATCTAAGTCGCCCTTAGCGCAGCTTGCTGTGCTGGCGACTGTAGCCGAAGTAGACCATGAAACCGAGGGCCAGCCAAATTGTTAGGTTGAGCCAAGTGATGGTGGGCAGCGCGAACATTTGGGCGATGCAGATCACAATACCCAAGATGGGCACAAAGGGCACCCAAGGAGTCCGAAAAGAGCGTGGCGCCTGGGGTTCGGTGCGACGGAGCACCAGCACGCCTGCGCAGACGAGGGCAAAGGCCAGTAAAGTTCCGATTGAGATCAGTTCGCCCAGAAGATTCAGCGGAAATAAACCGGAAATAACGGCGCACGCGATACCGGTGATCCACGTGGTTACGTGTGGGGTACCGTGTTTTGGATGTATCTTAGCGAAGGTCGCGGGCAGGAGCCCATCCTTGGCCATCGCAAAGAAAATGCGGGGTTGGCCGAGGAGGGAGACCAAGATGACTGACGTAAGGCCAGCGAGCGTGGCCGCTTCAATTAAATAGCGAAAGAGAGCCGGCGCTTGCACCTGCTGCAGGGCGTAGATGAAGGGGGCATCGACGTTGAGCTTGGAGTAGTGCACGAGCCCAGTGAGCACTAATGATACCGCGATGAAGAGAAAAGAAACGATGAGCAGCGTCCCGAGCAAACCAATGGGGAGGTCGCGTTGCGGGTTTTTTGTCTCCTGGGCGGCGGAGGAAACACAGTCGAAGCCCACGTAAGCAAAGAAGATTGCCCCAGCTCCGCGGAAGATACCACTCCAGCCATGTTCGCCGAAGACGCCGGAATTAGCGGGGATAAAAGGAGTCCAGTTGGCGCGGACCAGCTCGCTGTGTCCGCTGAAATACCACATTCCATATCCGATGAGCGCGAGCAGGACGCCGACCTTGATTAGCACCATCAGATTGTTGAAATGAGCTGATTCTTTGATCCCGATATACAGGACGTAGGTGAGTGCGAGTGAGATAAAAACCGCGGGAAAATTAATCAATGCCCCCGTGGTTACGAGGTGTCCGTTAACGACGTCGAGTGGAGCACTGGCCATGACGGGCGGCAGCACCAGATTAAATTCTGCCAGGATGTCACGCGTCGCGCCGGACCAACTGACCGCCACCGCGGCGCCCGAAAAAAGGTATTCTAGAATTAGGCACCAGCCGACGATCCAAGCAAAGATTTCGCCTAAGCTGCCATAAGTATAGGTGTAAGCGCTCCCTGAGACGGGGATCATCGCTGCCAGTTCAGCGTAGCATAGCCCCGCCAAGAGGCAGGCGATGCCGGAGATGATAAAAGAAATGGCGATCGCCGGACCGCCGTAGAGCGCGGCCGCTTGGCCAGTCTGTACAAAAATACCGGCGCCCACCACGGAGCCGATGCCCAAGCTAATTAGGCTGAGCGGCCCTAAGGTGCGTTTATAGCCGTGATCAGCCGCGGCTTCAACTTGGAGGGAAGCGAGGCTTTTGGTGCGTAGCAGACTCACGTTATCGGCCCGATTTGTTTAATTTGCTGTGGTGGCGACTATAGCCGAAATAAATCGCGATGCCGACTGCCATCCAGATAACCAGCCGCCACCAAGTATCGGCAGGCAGAGCATACATTTGTAAAAAACAAATGCCCGCGCCTAGAATTGGTACCAGCGGTACGAGTGGGGTTCGAAATGGCCGCGGGGCGTCGGGCCGAGTTTTGCGCAGCACGACGATGCTGATGCAAACAATGACGAAAGCAAAAAGGGTTCCGATCGAAACCATTTCACCCAAGATCGAAAGCGGCATCAGTCCGCCGAGAATCGCTGAAAGAACCCCCGTTATAATTGTGGTCACGTAGGGGGTCTTAAAGCGTGGGTGCACCTTGGCGAAGACTGCGGGGAGTAGGCCATCATTAGCCATCGAGAAGAAGATGCGGGGTTGGCCTAGTAACATGACCAAAATAACTGAGCTGAGGCCGGCGATGGCCGCGATTTCTACGACAAAGCGCAGGGCGAGGGGGGCCCCAGCCGCTTGTAAGGCATTCACGACCGGAGCGGCGTTATTCAGCTCCGTATATTTCGACATACCCGTTAAGATGACCGAGATCGTGATGAAGAGCACCGTGCAGATGAGCAAAGAACCGACGATGCCCATGGGCATATCCTTTTGAGGATTTTTGGCTTCTTGCGCGGCCGTAGAGACGGCATCGAATCCGATGTAGGCGAAGAAAATAACGGCCGCGCCCTTGAAAATTCCGCTCCAACCAAACTGACCATAAGTCCCGGTGTTGGCGGGAATGAAAGGGGTCCAGTTTTTTACAGCTAGATCGTGGTGGCCGAGGAGATACCAAATACCAAAGCCGATAATGGCCAACAGGACGGACACCTTAGTGACGACCATGTAATTATTAAAGGTGGCTGATTCTTTGATGCCAATCACCAGGAGCCAAGTCAGCATGGCAATGATCCCAACGGCAGGGAGATTCATGAGGTGGCCCGTGCTGACGAGGTGGCCATTGACATAATCGAAAGGCGCTTGGGTCAAATGGACTGGCAGGACGATGTTAAATTCCTTCAAAAAGGCTACGAAGTGACCGGACCAGCCAACGGCGACGGTGGGAGCGACAAAAAGATATTCGAGGATTAAATCCCAGCCGATGATCCAGGCGAAAAATTCTCCGAGGGTCGCGTAAGAATACGTGTAGGCGCTGCCGGAGATCGGAATCATGGCGGCAAATTCTGCATAACAAAGTCCGGCAAACAAACAGCCGAGCCCTGAGATCACAAAAGAAATGGCGATGGCGGGACCCGCATATTGCGCGGCCGCTTGACCGGTGAGGACGAAAATCCCTGCACCGATAATTGCGCCGATGCCGAGGCTAACGAGATTCATGCGCGAGAGACTGCGGCGAAGGCCGACATCAGCCGCGGCTTCTTTTTGGAGGGACTCGATCGATTTAGTTTGGAACAGACTCATGGGGTAGTGGGTTGGTTTTCGTCGGAAAATTTAGTCGGATAGGTTTAAATTAAAATGCTGAGCGGGGGACTTGGATCGAATCCCCGGGGAAAAGCAGGGGGTCTTGCTCGGGTTGGTGTTGGGCTAACTGCACATCAAAATCAGCAGCTTTACGATCGCGCGTGAGGGTAACGCGAGATTCTTTCGCATAGAGCGTGAACCCGCCGGCTGACTGCACGGCTTTAGCGAGCGTGAGGTCTGGTGACCAAATGATCCGCCCTGGCCGCTGCACTTCTCCTCCAATATAAATGTACCGTTCCGTGACATTTACCGAGACATCGAGAGTTTGATAGAATTTTTTGGTGATGTAGGCATCGCGAATACTCTGGGATAGCTCGGAGGCGGTCAGTCCAGCCGCGGTGACTGCCCCAATATATTGCAGGCGAATGCGACCTTGTTCATCGATTTGAACATTGTTGTTGCTGGGCTCAGGAATGCCGAGCAGAGAAACCATCATCGTGTCGCCCGGCCGCAATTGGGCCGAAAGCATGGGCGCGGCTATCTTGGGATTGCCGAGCGGTGTCTGGGTCTCCGGGCTTGGCCCAGCAGTTACGCAGCCCCCCAAAGCGAGGGCGATGAGAGGTGCCGAGAGGCGTTTCCAGCAAAGCGATGGCATGCGTGAAACGTAACTGATTGATTGCCCTCGGCGTGGCAATAAACCTTTTACTGGGGCTGACCTTAGGATGATCAGAGTGAGATTTCCTCAGTGGGGCTCACTCGGCTCGATTAACCGCGGCTGCGTTTACCGCGGCTAGGTTTTTCCTCAGCATCGTCGCCATCATCGTCTTCAGAATCTTTATCTTCTTTTTCCGGCTTGGCGTCGCCTTCTTCCTCATCGTCATCCCATTTCAGTGAAGCGTCGCCCTTGAGTTTGGCTTCTTCGCCTTCTTCCACCTCAGGAAGATCATCATCCTCATCTTCAGCAGAGCGCTTTTGATTTTCGTCCTCATCGTCGCCGTGACCGGCTGGCATGAAATCGAGGATGGCCGTGATTTCCTGAAAGAGATGGACGGCTTTGCCCTCGATGAAATCGTTATTTTGAGCTTCGCGAAGTTGGTCTTCCACCTCGTCGATGGTGAGTTTCTCCTCAAAATCGAGAAGATCATTAAGCAGCTTAACACGGAGGCGGGTGATGTGGTCGAGAAAATCGGCGTAGGGCCCATTTTCTTCATCGATCACATCTGGCAGGGCAAAAAGTTTTTCTTCCGATTCGAGTAAAGGCTGTTTGGTCCGAGCGAGCCGGACGCGGCCTTTGCCAAGATCCTTGTTAATGCGGAAGGGGATGAAGGCTCGTTCGAAAAGATTGGCGTCGAAGCCGTATTCGCGGAGCGGTTCAACCAGCTCAATGATATGATCCACTTGCCGCGGATCGATTATGCTGAGGCCGTCTACGTCCCAGTGGACGGGGTCGCTCGTTTCACCGACCCACCAATTGTGGTCGTCACCGAGCCGGACAATGCACCATTCAAGAAGAGGAGTTCCTTTCGCCATATAGTTAGAATTCGCTGCACGAAAAGGGTTCGGTTCCGTCCTTGTCAAATCTTGAAACGCATAATCGCATAAATTCTTTTACGGCCGAGCTCGTAGGGAAATTTTTGGCGGCAGGGTGGGCCGGAGGGCTGAAATAACAAGATCAAAGATTTTGCCCTCGGGTCGCCGGCGCGCGCTTGTAACTTAGCGCAGAAATGCCAGCGTTTCCGCCCATGGGTTGGCTTTACCAAAACGCAATCAAACCGGCACTCTTCCGCCTCGATCCAGAGCAGGCTCATGAGCTGAGCGTCCACGCGCTCGCCCTTCTGGGGCGAGTTCGTCCGCTCTGTGCTATTCTGGAACGGATTCAGCAATTGCCCGCAGCTGCCTATCGGCCGATTGATTTTTGTGGGCTTAAATTTCCTAACGCAGTTGGTCTAGCCGCCGGTTTTGATAAAAATGGTTGGGCTTGGCCCGCGGCCGCTGCGTTGGGCTTTGGGCACGTAGAAATTGGGACGGTTACATTACATGCCCAGCCAGGTAATCCGCGCCCACGGGCCTTTCGCTACCCCGCGGAGGGGGCAGTGATTAATCGCCTGGGTTTCAATAATGCGGGAGCGGCCGCCCTAGCGGCCCGGCTGGCTCGATTGCCGGGGCCTGGCCAACGGCAAATTCCGTTGGGAATTAATTTAGGTAAAAGTAAAGTAGCGACGCTCGATCAAGCGACCGAAGATTATCTCGGTAGCTTCCGATTGCTCGCGGATCACGCCGATTATCTCGTTGTTAATGTGAGTAGCCCGAACACTCCGGGGTTGCGCGAATTACAGGATGCGGCTTGGCTGAAACCGTTACTTGCTGCGCTGGTGGCAGAGAATCAGAGGCGCGTCGCAGCGGGCCGAGCCCGCCGCCCATTATTACTGAAGATCGCGCCGGATCTCACTTTTTCGCAAATCGATGCCGCGCTGGGCGTGATCGCTGAGCTGAAGTTGGATGGAATCATTGCGACCAACACGACGCTGGCGCGACCTGGCACACTTGCCACGGCTAACCAAACGGGCGGATTGAGCGGGCGGCCGGTACGGTCGCGCTCTACTGAGATTATTAATTATATCGCGCGGACGACGCAAGGACGTCTCCCCATCATCGGCGTTGGTGGTATTATGGACGAGGTTTCGGCTGGCGAAAAAATGGACGCAGGGGCGTCGTTGGTTCAGCTTTATACTGGTTTGATTTACCGTGGGCCATTTTTTGCCGGGGAAATTGCCCGAGCTTTAGCCGAGCGTCAGCGCCAGTAATCTAGATTGCCTGCGCGAAACTGACGCGTGGGCTGCCTCGAAATCAAATTATTAAATCGTCCAGTCGCTAGCATCCACGCCGAGCGTTTCTTTTTTCTGCCGAGGGCGAATGACGAGATCTTCGCCTTTATAATAGGCAATACTGTGTGCCGGTACGGATTCGAGTAACCAGACATTACCGCCAATCACCGTATGCGCCCCGATACGTGTATCGCCGCCAAGGATGGTGGCATGCGCGTAAATGGTTACATGATCTTCAATATCGGGATGGCGTTTGCCGCCTTTGATGGGGAGGCCGGCGCCATCAACCTCGAATGATTTAGCGCCCAACGTTACGCCTTGATAAAGTTTTACATGTTGGCCGATGGTGGCGGTCTCTCCAATCACGACCCCAGCGCAGTGATCGATAAAAAAATGGGTATCAATTTGGGCGCCCGGATGAATGTCCACCCCCGTGCGCTCATGCCCGTATTCGGTGAGCATTCGTGGCAGTAGGGGGACTTGCAACTTGTAGAGCACGTGCGCGATCCTCTGCAGGGAAATGGCGAGGACGCACGGGTAAGCGACGATGATTTCTTCTACACTCCGAGCCGCTGGGTCGCCTTGATAGGCCGCGGTGACGTCGGTTTGCACGATGCGGCGGATTGTGGGTAATTGGCTGAGAAGATTAGTGGCGATACGCCGGGCATTGGTCGTGGGTTCGGCATCACGTGAGAAGCGTAGGCTTTTTTCTAATTCTGTAGTGAGGCGCTGGTCAATTTTGGCCAAGAGGCGATCCAACCAGGCGGGGACATCTTTTTGGGCTAGGCTGGTCTGTTCGAAGTAGCCGGGAAACAGCAGATGCATGAAATCACGAGCGAGCTCCGCCACGCTGTCCTGAGATGGCAAATTGACTCCATCGAGATGGTTAATGCCCCCATCCCGAGCGTAAGATTCCAGCAGGGCCTGTTTGATCGAGTGGGGGTTCATGGCTAAGAGGCGTTATGCACTATCGTGCGATTTAATTCACCGGTCAAATGTGTTGGGGAGGATCTTCGTCATATCTAGACCCGTAACTGCTCGGGTTGTTTTCGCAGCAAAGAAGCCGTGCGCTCGAGTAGCGTGATTTCTGCAGCTGGAAGCCATTCACGGTTGCCGATTTCCTCATTGAGGAAAAGTGGTGCTCGGGACAGGACTCGAACCTGCACGCCTTACGGCACACGCACCTCAAACGTGTGTGTCTACCAATTCCACCACCCGAGCATTCCAACTTTGGAAGGGTGAGATAGGTAAATCCATTCCGGCTTGTAAAGCCCCGAAATGCGCTTGCTTCGAGGTTTCTTATATGGGCAAACTAAGACCTTCCCGCACATCTGACCTGATGTTGCGGATCACCAAGCACACCTCCGCAATTACACGGGTTAACTACGCCCGTTTTCCGCCCTTCATGGACGATATCAAGCCTGCCAACGAATCCAACGACTCTGGTTTAAACAAACTCGACCTGAGTCAGTTGCAATCCTTCAGCTTCGGCACCCAGTGGTCTGAAGTTAAGCCCGTGTCCCCTGGCGGACGCCGTGAACGCGATTTCGATCGCCCCGGCCGCCGCGATGACGGTGGTGGGCATGGGGCGCCGCCCCGTGACCGGCGCTCGTTTCAAAAACCGAGTGGCCCCACTCCGGGTGGGGCTGGTTTCGCCCCTGGCGCTCCGAGTCGGGAAGGTCAGCCTCAAGGTGGCGAACGTCGCCGCTTCGACCGCGGAGCTCCTCAAGCGGGTGACCGTCGTCAAGATTTTCATGGTGAAGATCGCCGCGAGGGCGGTGGTCAGTCATTTGAGCGGGGTCCTTACATTAGCCCTTATTTTGTGGCGACCTGCTATCCCGAGGATACGGGCTTCGCCGCCATGGTGAAGGCGGTCCGTGCCTCCTGTCGTACCTACCAGCTGTTTGAGATTACGAAAGCCGTCTTAGAGAAAAATGACCGCTTTATTGTCGTGCTACAGCGCGCTCGCGCTGAGCGGCCAATGCGTCAGAGCCGCGCTCCAGAAGGGGCGGCCGCTGCCGAAGGTTCGACGGAGTCGGCGAGCAAGCCTTCACAGGAAAAGCTCAACCCGATGTACATGTCTTTGCCTGATCATCTGCCTTTCGATACGGAGGAGGCAGCGATCCAACACGTCTTGAGTAATAATCTCGGCGCGTTTTTCGACATGCAGGAAGTGGAGATCGAAGCCCCGAAAGGAAATTTCCCCATCATTAATAAATGTGGAATTACGGGTGAATTGCTCGGGCCACCGAATCATCATCGTTATCAGCAAGTTTTACAGCAGCACCATGAGGCTAAACTCAGTCGCATGCCGTTTGAGCGCTTCCGTGAAAGCATTATCTCAGCCCGCGAACCTGAGGTGCTCGCCGCTTGGATGGAAAAAATGAAAAAAGCCACGCGCTACACGTGGAAAACTCCGGCGGCAAAAGCGCCCGTCGTGGCCGCGAGTGAAGTGGCGGCTCCCGCTGATGCTAACGTTACGGAGGCAGTCGCCCCTCAGGCCTCGGCCCCCGTTGCAGAGACACCTGCGCCGGACGCACCTGCGCCAATCAGTTTCGACACCGTTGAGGAAGCTCGCTTGCATCTACTCGCTAACGTCCGCGACAAATTAGTGCGCGCTGTCGAGAATGTGCGTTTTCAAGGCAAATTGATTGAGAAATTACCTCCTGGAGAAATTCGTCGTGCGCTGGAAGGCCACGTCGAACGCCAGCGTCGTTTCCCCCTCGACACCGCTAACGCGCTCCGCGGTCGTCTGCGCCGCGAGAGTTTTACGATCTTCAAGAAAGGCTCCCGCGGCGTCTCGTATGTCTGCGCCGTTAAACGCCGCTTCCGAATCCCGGGCCAAGTATTTTCCGAGACCATCACTAAGCTCATCGATTTTATTGAGAAAAATCCGATGGTGCACATCAAAGATCTGCCGAAGGGTTTTCTTTCGATCGAAATTCCCGTAGCGGCGCCGGCTGCCGCTGTTCCGGCCGCCGAGCCTGTAGCCCCAGCCGTTGTTTTGACGCCTGAGCAGTCAGAAAAGCTGCGCAAGATGAGCAATGATCTTCGCTGGCTCGTCATGGAAGGCTACGTCACCGAGTTCTCTGACGGTAAGTTGTTTGCCCCACCGCCGATGGCTCCCCAAGCCGCTAAGCGCGCTGAGGCCGGCGAAGACGAGAACGACCCAGTTGATTTCCCTGAGGCCCCGAGTGCCGCTGCGGCCCCAGCTGCGGCGGTGGTCACCGCCCCAGCTGCGGAAGTTGTGGCGACTGCTTCCGAGCCGGTCGCTGCCGCCGAAGTTCCGGTGGTGCCAGTGATTGAAGAGCCCAAGCCTTAAGCTCGGGGTGCCGTCATTTTCAAAGCCCGCTTTTACGAGCGGGCTTTTTTATGCCCATACTGCCTGGCTAGCGCAGCACCAGATGATGCCGGTCGCCAGCCACAATCGACAACGTCAAGTGCCACGACTTTGCAGGCAACCAATCACCGGTTTTTTCCGGCCATTCCACGACCAAGCACCAGGGGGTCACTAGAAATTCCTCGAGCAAAAGTTCATCTAGCGCAGATTTTTTTTCCAAACGGTAAGCGTCTAAATGAACCAGCGTGCGGGCGCTGCCTTGGTAAATAGAATAAATAGCAAAAGTTGGGCTCGTTACATGCTCGGTCACGCCAAGCCCCTGTGCGAGGCCCTGCACAAAAGTTGTTTTGCCGACGCCCATATCGCCATGAAGCGCGAGCGTTGTGTCCGGGGGGAGGGCAGCGGCTAATTCAGACGCTAGGGCTCGAGTTTGCTCAGCTGACTCGGTGGTGATACCCACTCGGAGCTTTTGGAGAATAGTCATGGCGCGAGTGATCGGTCAGCGCAGATGCTCATACCCATGATAATCTTCGAGGCGCAATGCTGTCGGGGGAAGTTCCGCGCGGCGCACGAAGTGGCCGAGCAGCGATAATTTCGTTTGGGGGAAACGCTGATGCCACGCGCGGGCTAATTGTGCAGTGTTGGCGCGGGCGTTCACCACGATCAGCAGTTCGTAATCTTCGCCATCACTGAGAGCGTGAAGGAGCGCACTTTTTTTGGTGCAGCGCGCGCGCTGATGCGCGGCTGGACTGAGTGGAATCGCGGTTGCGCACAGGGCGGGCGCGAGGCCGGCGGGGGTGAGGGCGTTGAGGTCTTGAGCAAGGCCATCGCTGACATCCATCATGGCGCGAACCTCCGGTCGAGTAGCCAGCCAAGCGCCTTCGGCTAAACGCGGTGAGAATTTATGGTGATGTCCCAATAAGCTGCCGCCAAGTTTTCCCGTAACGTAAACGCGATCTCCTCGTTGTGCGCCCCCGCGGGTGACAACTCGCTGGCCGGTGGCCTCGCCATGTAGCGTTAGAAATGCACCGAAAAAACCAGCGGGGCCCTGCGTGATATCACCTCCCACAATTTTCACCTGATATTTTAAGGCGCAGCTGGCGAGTCCACGGTAAAAAGATTTTAGCCAAGCTAAACTCGTTGCGGGCGCGAGAGCGAGCGAGACCACAGCGGCGCTGGGTCGTCCCCCCATCGCGGCAATATCACTGAGATTACGCTTCAGCAACTTAGCCCCGACAGCTCGGGGGGCGACGTGCTGATCAAAATGTTGGCCGTAGATAACCGGGTCTGTGGTGACGAGTTGATGGCGTCGTGTCGGGGGTAGCACGGCACAATCATCACCGATGCCAAAAGGGGCCGGAGGGGAAGCGGGGCCGAGCCACCGACGAATTGCTGTAATTAAGCGTCGCTCGCCGTAGGCGCTGACCGCTTGACTGGGATTGGCAGTGAACGGCGTCATAATTACTGCGGCAAACCGGAGAAAACGATGAGAACCGTATTTAAGTTAAACAAACCGTGAGCAATTATAGGGGCGCGAATATCGCCAGTGGTTTCATAAATCAGTGCCAGAATTATCCCGAGCAGCGCGAGGGGGAGGAAGCTCGCCCAGTTGGCGTGAACTGCCCCGAATAACGCACCACTTAAAATGAGAGCGGTAGTGCGCCCGAGATGCTGCCGGCAGAAGCGATAGAGTCCGGCTCGGAAAAGTAATTCTTCATAAAGCGGGGCGAGGACGCAGGCTACAATCAGCATTCCTGCGATCACGTAGGGAGATTTAGTTTGGGCGAAAATAGCGATGAGATCCTGCGGGGCAGCGGGTAGGCCCAAGGCTTCAATGAGCAAAGTCCAAAGCCAATTGGCGGCGACGATGAGCGGTAGGGCTGTTAGTAGTGCGGTGCTCGCAGCAAGGCTGAGTTTGCCCCACGTAAGCGTGGGTATCGGCGTTACGGGGGGTGGGGTGCTGGCCCACGTTGACTGGATCCAGCGGAAGAGGCCCCAGCCGAGCAGGCCCCCGCCGTCAAAACTAAAGCCGTTCAAGCAAAGCTGCAGTCCCTCGCGGTCGACTGATTTTGCGATGATGGCTTTGAAAATACCTTGCGCGGCTAGCTGGCAAAATGCCCCCGTCCCGAGGATAAAGAAAATAAATATCCCGAATTCTGCCAGGGTCAGGGGCCACGCTGGTAGAGTTTGCGGTATGAGCCAACGCGCGCGCTGGGCGGGCTGAGTAACGAGGCGTTGAAAAAAATAAAGACCAGCCAGTAGCAAGGATAGCTCAAAGAGCACTAAGATTTGCTGGAGGGGTTCAGTCGGCATGGCGTGGCTTTATCTTTGGCGGTCTCGCAGCAAAAAACCAATCAGAAACACCCGAATGACCTATCGCTCTTCAAGCAGTGGCGACCGCCTGTAAACTCAATCGATGAAGGTAGCGTTAGCTTGCGCGCTTAAACCATCTTGCCGTTAGTGTAGACGATCTTGCCTGCCACGATGGTGGTCTTCACGCGCCCCGTCAGTTGTTGTTGATTCCAAGGCGAATTGATCGATTTGCTAAAAGCGCCGTAGGTATTGTAGAGCCACGTCTCATTGGGATTGAAGATGCAAACATCGGCGACTGCGCCAACGGCAAGAGTCCCGGCTGGAAGCTTTAAGATATTCGCTGCCTTGCGCGTCATGAGATCGATGACTTGGGCTAGCTTAAATTTACTTTTCCGTACGAGGACCTCGAGGCAGATGGGCAAAGCCGTCTCGAGCCCGATTATCCCATTCGGGGCATAATCAAATTCGCGGTCTTTTTCTTCGGGAGCATGGGGCGCGTGGTCGGTGCCGATGCAGTCGAGCGTCCCGTCTTTCAAGCCGGCGATAATCGCTTGGCGATCTGCTTCCGTGCGCAACGGCGGGTTCATCTTGAGGTTGGTGTCGTAAGTGCCGAGCGCATCCTCGGTCAGCGCAATATGATGGGGGGTGGCCTCAGCGGTGACGTTGACCTTGTCTTGCTTGGCTCGGCGCATGAGTTCGACGGAGTGGGCCGAACTGATGTGTTGCATGTGAATATGGGCACCGGTGTAGCGCGAGAGGATGATATTGCGCGCCACGATGATATCCTCGGCCGCGTGGGGCCAGCCCTTCAGGCCCAAACGGGTAGACATCACGCCTTCATTCATGACGGCCTTGTCGGTCATCGACTCATCTTGGCAGTGGTCGAGAATAGTCAGGTCGAACATTTTAGCGTATTCGACCGCGCGGTGCATGAGTTCGTTAGACTGAATGCACAAGCCGTCATCGGTGAGGGCGACGACCCCGGCTTTTTTTAATGAGCCATGGGGGGCAAGTTGTTGCCCCTTCATCCCCACCGTAATGCAGCCAGTGGCGTAAACATGCACCGGGGCGTTAGCGGCGGCGGCATTGATGAGTTGAATGGTCCCGGTATTATCGGCGACGGGGGACGTATTAGGCATGCACACCACCGAGGTGAATCCGCCGGCGGCAGCAGCTTGAGAGCCCGTCAGGATGGTTTCTTTGTGCGTCTGGCCAGGTTCGCGGAAATGCACATGAATATCCACGAGACCAGGACAAACCACGAGCCCGCGGGCATCGATGACCTGCGCAGTTTTTTTCTGGATGGGGGTCAGTGCTTTGACGAATTTACCGTCGGCAATGAAGACATCACTGACTTTATCCCGCTTGGAAGCGGGGTCGATGACGCGGCCGTTTTTAATGATGAGAAAGGCAGGCATGTTTAAAAGTTAGCCACAAAAATGGTATTGAGGAAAAGAAGAGGGGGCAGAAGAGGAGTCGGAATTGGCCACAAAAAACACCAGAAACACAAAAAATTCAGGCCGTAGGATCGGACATGAGGTATTTTTTAACGTGAAGACGCGAGGAACCGAAATTGATAAGCAGGCCGGTTTCGATTCGACCGGAACGCAAATAACCGAGTAGCTGAGCGATGTGTTCCTCGGCGACTGATCGTGCCGCCTTAAGTTCTACGATCAGTTGGCCGTCAATGAATAGGTCCGCAAAGAATTCGCCGAGCACGGTGCCGTCCTCATCACGTACTGTCAGCGGATACTGTTGCTTAACGTCCAGTCCCTGCTTGCGCAGTCGATGAACGAGGGCGTTTTCGTAAATTTTCTCCATATGCCCATTTCGATGATAGTAGTGAATAGCGAAGCTGGTTTCTCGGACTATATCACAGAGTTGATTAATCGGATTTTTTCTCATGGGTCTGCTTTTTGTGTTTTTCGTGTTTTTTGTGGCCCATTGAATTGGAGATCACTCGACCGGGGCGAGGACGGCTTCAGGTTGGCCGCCGGCGCAGAGGTACAGAGCAGCCATGCGGACGGCGATGCCGTTGGTGACTTGTTGGAGGATCACACTGCGGGGCGAATCAGCGATATCACTGTCGATTTCAACGCCGCGGTTGATCGGCCCTGGGTGCATAATAATGGCATCCGGTTTGACCCAGCTGGCACGGGTATAATTGAGGCCAAACATGCTAGTATATTCGCCAATCGAGGGGAAGTGGCTGACGCCTTGGCGTTCGTGTTGAATGCGGAGCAGCATGACCACGTCGGCATCCGCGAGGGCGGTGCGGAGGTGATGGGAGACTTTGACGCCCATTGATTCGAACCAGCGGGGGACGAGGGTAGAGGGTCCGACAATTGTCACATCAGCCCCGAGTTTGGTGAGGGCGTGAATATTGGAGCGGGCTACTCGGCTAAAGAGAATATCGCCGAGGATGACGACCTTGCGGCCTTTCAGGTTGCCGAGTTTTTCCCGCATCGTGAACACATCGAGCAAGGCTTGCGTTGGGTGTTCGTGCGCGCCGTCACCGGCATTGATGACGGGAATATCTAACACTCGGCTCAGGTAGAGTGGGGAACCACTCGCCGAGTGGCGCAAGACGATCATATCAGCGTTAAGGGCTTGGATGTTTTGCGCGGTATCGCGGAGCGTTTCGCCCTTGGTCGTGCTAGAGGCCGCGGCGTCGAAGGAGATGACGTCGGCGCTCAAAAGTTTGGCCGCCATCTCGAAGGACATGCGGGTGCGGGTACTGGGCTCGAGGAAAAGATTAACGATCGTCTTGCCACGCAGCGCGGGGACTTTCTTCACCTTTCTGTCGAGGATGCGACGGAAAGCGCCAGCCGTGATCAGCAATTGTTCGATCTCAGCGCGGCTGAGCTCTTCGATCGTCAGGAGATGTTTACGATGCCAAGGCACGGGCGGAGGGATTTGATTTTTTCTTCACAGGTTTAGTTTTTAAAGGAGCCGGGGCAGCCGCAATAGTAATGGAATCATGGCTCGGCTGCAGGGCATCGAGGTGGACTTTCACTTTTTCAGTGTCGGTGGTGGTGATTGTGAAGCCGCAGTAATTGGCCGCGATGGGCAGTCGGCGGCCACCGCGATCCACGAGTACCGCCAGCTCCACTAACGCTGGGCGGCCATGATCAAATAATTCGGCGAGAGCGGCCTTGATGGTTCGGCCCGAATAAAGAACGTCATCTACGAGAATGACGGTGGCGCCATTAACATCGTGAGGAATAACGGTAGGGGAGAATTCTTTCGGAATGGGGTGGCGGCCGATGTCATCTCGATGGAACGAGATATCAATCGTGCCGAGTTCGAGCTTCAGGCCGGCTTTTTTTAACCGGGCGGCTAAGCGTTGTGCGAGCTTGAGGCCGCCGTTAGCGATACCGAGGAGCAGTAAATTCTTGGTTTGCTGGTGCCGTTGGGCAATGGCGGTAGCGATTCGACCGATGGCTTGGTCGATAGATTGCGCGTCGTGCTTCAGGAGAGTGGCCACGAGACCGAGGTTTTGAGGGGTGGCAGGGGAGGCGTCCAGCGCAAAGCACTATCTCGTTAAACACGGAGCGGATCGACCGATCGACCAAGGCATTTTTAACCGCGAAATGCGCGAAATGACGCGAAGGGTCCAGACCTCTCTCCTCAAGCCTACGAGCCGCCAAAAAAAGCACAGGGGGCGCAGAATCGGCTAAAGGAGGCGGCGGAAAAGAAGAAATTTAGAAAGTAGAAAATTGGGAAACGGCAGCCGAAAGCCGGAGATCGGGTCCATAACCCATAACCCATAACCCATAACCCATAACCCATAACCCATAACCTCTGACCTCTAGCCCCTAGCCTGAAGCCCACGAGCCGCCACAAAAAGCATAGGGGGCGCAGAATCAGCTGAGGCATAGATTGGTTAAGCTCAGAGCGGGGTGACGCAATCGGGCGCTTGGTAGCGGGCATTGTTCATCTTCGAGTCGACGCGATAGCTCTGCATCATTTCGCTGGGGAGCGGACGGCAAAGTCGGGAGAGCTGAGTTGGGTCAAGCGGAGCATCGCCCAACCAAGCGGGGCCGCTATTGGGTCCTAAGATTACGGGCATGCGGTCGTGAATGGGTTGTAGGAGAGAGTTGGGGGTGGTCGTGACGAGGCAAAATGCCGCGGGGCCCTGTTCGCTGGCCGGTGACCATAATCCTGCAAAGAAAAAACCTTGGCCGGCTTTTAAACTAAAATAATGCGGCAGGCGTGTAGTGCCTTGTTTTTCCCATTCATAAAAGCCATCGGCGAGGACAAGGCATCGGCGGTAGAGCGTCGCTTCACGAAAGCTGCTTTTGCTTAATAAAGTTTCAGCGCGAGCGTTGCCAAGTATCAGGGGGCGCTGAGCCGGGCTGCGGGCGGGTAGGGTTAGGCCAAAGCTCAGTCGCGCCAATTGGGGGGAGCCCTGGTGGGTGATGACGGGCATGAGGCTGGTGAGAGCCACGTTGTAATGCGGCGTCCCGTCCGCATCCGCCGCGGGCAAGGTATCGCTGAGGCCAGCCGGCAAGGCCACGCGGTCAATTTTTTTAAGAGAATAACGAAGGCACATGGCTCGCTAAAGCAGGTGGCAGTTGGGGTACGAGTGTGGCGGGCGAGCGCCGTAAATCAAGGGGTTGAGCGAAACTAGGCTTAAAAACACAAAGGCCGCTCACCCCTGAGCGGCCCTTTAACCCTAACATAACACCAAATAACCCTTGAACTACACTGCGTAAGATGCGGCCGGCGCGAAAACGTTCAAAAATTGAATAATCTCTACACACAATACCTAATCTAGATCAAAAAAGCTTCGTGAGCTACCGCTGGGATGGCTTGAACGGCTAGCTGGCTAAGCGCCCTCGACTGTTTAAGTTAGGAAGGCAGTATCTGCTTAATTTTTTCGCCCCGGCGAAAAATGGTGGACCTTACTGGACTCGAACCAGTGACCTTTTCGATGTCAACGAAACGCTCTAACCAACTGAGCTAAAGGTCCAGCAGAGGGCTATCTATGAAGGACGCGGGGCGGACGGTGCAAGAAAAAATCTTGATCATTCTTTGGCGGGATTTCGGCGCGTTTTCGCGTGCATTTAAAGCTACTCCGAGTAAATCACCTGCCGACATGCTGCAAAGTCTCCGTATCCGCAATCTGGCCCTCCTCGAGGAGGTCGAATTGGACTTTGAGACGGGGTTTACGGCCGTGACCGGTGAAACGGGAGCGGGTAAAAGCATTCTCTTGGGGGCGCTCTCGTTGCTGGCTGGCGCCCGAGCTGACAAAACCATTATCCGCCAAGGCGCTCCGGCCACCGAAGTTGAGGCAGCGTTATTTTTTACTGATAGCCGTAAGCTTGATGTCGCCTTGACGGCGCTTGATCTGCCTCCCTGTGACGACGGGGTGCTCATACTGAAGCGCAGCCTGCCGCGTGATAAAGCGCCGCGGATTTCTGTTAATGGCAGTATGGCCACCCTCGCGGCCTTGCAGGCTTTGGGGGAGTACTGGATTGATTTTCATGGTCCTGGCGAACCGCGCCGCTTGCTGAAAGAAGGCTGCCAGCGAGAATTGCTTGATCTCTTTGCCAAAAATACGACGGAGCTGCAGAAATATGGCCTGCATTTTCAGGCGTGGCGTGAATTGGTCGACGAACGCACGCGATTGGCGGGAGCTGAGAAATTGTCGGCGGAGCAGATCGATTTTCTGCGGGCGCAATTGGCCAAGCTGGATGGGCTGGAGTTGACCGAAGAAGCGCTGGCCACGCTCGAGCGCGATTTTGCTCGTCAGCAAAGTGCGCAGGAAATTACGCAATTAGCCGCTGGCCTCAGTCAAGGGTTGAGCGGTGACGACGGGGTGCTCGGATCATTGGCGGCGTTGCTGCGGCAGGCGCGTCAGTTGGAGTCGCTCGATACGGCGAGTAAACCCTTAGCCGAGCGCTTGCTGGCTTGCTCCGTCGAGCTCGGTGATCTCGAGGCTGAATTTTCGACGCTCGCACAATCATTGAATTTTGATCCTGAGCAGGCTGAAGCGTTGCAGGAACGGATGAATGGTTGGCTCGAGGTGAAGCGCAAGCACGGGACTAAATTGGAGTTAGTGGTGGCGGCGCGGGAAGAGATGCGGAGGAAATTGGCAATGCAGGGCGATATTGCGGGCACGTTGGCGAAGCTCGAAAAGCAGATTGTCGAGGCCCACATGTTGGCGAAGAAATTTGCGCATGAGTTGCGCGCGACTCGGGAAAAAGCGGCACTGCAGTTGGCGAAGGCGGCTGGGAAGGTCATCGCGCAGCTCGGCTTTAAGAAAGCGGATTTTCGAGTCCACCTAGTCTCACTCTCGGAGCTGGGGCCGCAGGGCGATGTCGGGGTGGAATTTCTTTTTTCTCCCAATGTAGGCGAGGCGCCGTTGGCGTTGCACCGCATTGCTTCGAGCGGGGAACTGGCCCGAGTGATGTTGGCCCTCAAGGCCGTTTTGGCAGAAATTGATGACGTGCCGCTGCTAGTTTTTGATGAAGTGGATGCCAATGTCGGCGGTGAAATTGGCCGCATCGTGGGCGAGAAAATGGCAAATATTGCCGAGCGTCATCAGGTGCTCTGCGTCACGCATCTCCCGCAAGTTGCGGCTCAGGCTCAGAATCATTTTGTCGTGACTAAGGATCAGAGTGGGGAGCGCGCTGCGGTGACAATCGAAGCCATTCATGATGATCGCAAAACTCGGGTCAGCGAACTTGCGCGGATGCTGGGTGATCGTAATGCGAAGAGCGCGATGGCCCACGCCGAAGAGTTGTTGAAGGGCTAGGGTAGTGAACGAAGATCCTGCGCCGCTCGGGTGGCTAGGAAGGAATTTCAGGCGGCGGTGGGTTGTCAGTTGCTATGTCCAAAATCATTATTTTATCCTGCTGACATGACCCCATCGATCACGCGGCGGCAGGCGCTTAGTCAACTCGGAGTCGGAGCCGCTGTGCTGGCTGGTGCGACGACTTTGCCGGCGGCAGTTGCTGATAAACTGCTGGCTGCGCGATCGGGTCGTATCAAGCAATCGGTGTGCGCCTGGTGCTACGGGAAGATTCCCCTCGAAAAATTATGCGTGGCCGCCGCCGAGATGGGTTTGGTATCGGTGGAGTTGCTGCAGCCCAAAGATTTTCCCATCGCCAAAAAACATGGCCTCACGTGTGCGCTGGTCAGCAATCCAACTACGAAAGTGGGTGACGTCACGGTCGGCGGAATTCCGCGAGCTTGGAATCGGTTGGAATATCATGATGCCCTCGTGGCCGCTTACGAAGTCCAGCTGCAGGCGACCGCGGACGCTGGTTTGACCCGGCTGATTTGTTTTTCCGGTAATCGCGCGGGCATGGCTGATGCTCAAGGCTTAGCTAACTGCGCGGTGGGCTTACGGCGAATTTTACCCTTGGCAGAGAAATTGGGCATTACGCTCTGCATGGAATTGCTGAATAGTCGGGTGGATCATAAGGACTACATGTGCGATCGTACGGAGTGGGGCGTGGCGCTCTGTCAGGCTTTGGGTTCAGAGCATTTTAAGCTGCTCTATGATATTTATCACATGCAGATCATGGAAGGTGATGTGATCGCCACGATTCAGCGCCACCATCAATATATCGGTCATTATCACACCGCCGGCGTGCCCGGCCGGCACGAGTTGGATGAGAATCAGGAGTTGTTTTATCCGGCGATCATGCGCGCGATTTTAGCGACGGGCTACACCGGTTTTGTTGGGCAGGAATTCATCCCCCGTAACGCGGATGCACTCGCGGGTTTGCGGGCCGGAGTGGTGCTGTGCGATGTGTGATGCGGCTGAGCGTATTTCGACTCAGCCCAAGGCAGCGGTAAAATAAAAATTACGATTGCCCACTCGGCTTTGAGGACGCCGGGTGGTCGCGAGTATTAGGGTGGGATGAAATAAAAAATGCTTCGGCTAATGCTCGTCCCTCTCAGCGCAGAAAAAATGTTAAAGCTGAGGTTAAGTAGGGTCGTTGAATATTTATCACCTTAATTAGCTAGCTGCATAATCGTAGATAATGCGGCACGCAAAATATGCGCAATGAATGCACAGAAGACTGCAAGGCATGCGGAGTATTCGGGAGACGATTCTGCGATAATGAGCGCGTGAAGAAAGATTCTCTCGGCCGGAAAACTACGCTTAGGCCTCAATTAATTTTTAGAAACCAAATGCCATCATGAGCTACAAAACGCGCTGGAATAAAAGCACCTTAATTTTTGGAGGAGCCACCATCTGGGGGCTTTTCTTGGTTGGCTGCGTAGTCGCCGACCGCACCATGGTGGCACCGCCTAATGTTGCCGGAGCAACTTTTGTTGGCTCGAAAAAGTGCGTCGAGTGTCACGAAGAGCAAACCGGCCATTTTGCTGGCTCGACTCATGCCAAACTTGCGCTGAAAGACGCGAAGGGCACCGAGATCGGGTGCGAATCTTGCCATGGCGGCGGCTCGCTGCACGTCAAGGCGGGTGGAAGCAAGGGCACCATTGTTAATCCGCGCAAGTCCCCAGAGGCCTGCTTCCAGTGCCATTTGGATAAACGCGGTGAGTTCAGTCTGCCAAACACGCATCCGGTGTTGGCGGGCAAAGTTTCCTGTGTCGATTGTCACGACGTCCATGCTGACAGCGCTATTAAGGGCTCGGGTGCCGCCTTGGAAAGTCAGAATGAGACCTGCACCAAGTGCCACTCCGCACAAAAGGGGCCGTTCGTTTATGAGCATGCGGCGATGAAAGAAGGCTGTACCTCGTGCCATAACCCGCACGGCTCAGTGAATCAGAAGATGCTGGTCGCGCGGGATGCTAACCTCTGTCTGCGGTGCCATCTTGAGGCCCCAACTGTCAGTGGTGAGATTAACGGCAACGCCGTTCGTCACACGCCGGAAAATCATAACACCCGCCTAATGCAAGGCACCTGTTGGAGCGCCGGCTGCCACGAGGCCCCGCACGGTTCCAATACCAACAACCACACCCGTCGCTGAACCTCTACCAAATACTAGCCATGCAAGCTAACTATCTTACCAACTTACGCGGCACGAGTCTGCTCGCGGGAATTTTGCTCGCTCTTACTGGAGCGCAAGCCGCGGCCTTACCGGCCGACGCTTTCCCGACCTTCGAGAGCTATATCAAGCTCAGTGGTCAGGTGCCTTCAATCACGGGCAACGAAGCTGCTTTTCAAAAGCGCATCGTTCAGCCCAAGGGCGGCGGCCTGGGTATTGAGGACCTTCATTTCACGAAAGATGTGAACAAGGAAACTACGATGGAGATCGACGGGCGGGCCTTGACCGGCGCTGAGGATTACCTCGCACAGATGAAATTAACGAAGACCGAATACGGCTCACTGAATGCAGGCTACAAGAGCTTTCGGACCTTCTATGATGGCATCGGGGGATTCTTTCCTTTGAACAAGCAATGGAATGCGATGACCCCGGAAGATCTGCACATCGACCGCGGTGAGTATTGGGTTAAGGTCGAGTTGAATCAGCCAAATACGCCCAAATTCGAGTTGAGCTACGTCGATGGTACGCGGTTGGGTAAAAAAAATAGCACGATCTGGGGTGATAGTGACTTCACCGGCCTGCCGAATAATATTCCGCCGATCTCGCAAGTGCGTAAAATGCTGCCGAGCTACCAGAAAATTGATGAGCACCACCAAGCCTTGGAAGGCTCAGTAAGCCATACTCTGGCGAATACGACCTTTCATGTCACGGTGATGCAGGAAAAGACTGATGATAACGATACGCGCTATGGTATGCGTTTTGCTGGCGAGGTGAAACCGTATCCCACACCAGCCTCGACACTTTTAATGCCCGCCGGGAGCATGAATAATCAGGTGCAATATTCGCAGACTGATGGGATGGTTACTAAGATGTCAGGCCTGATTGCCAAGAGTGAGACAGTCTTTAGCGATACGGTTAAAGTGCTGGCAGCTTTTAATTATCAAGATGTAGACAGCACCTTCAGTGGCGATCGTCCCCTCTATACGACTACGCCAACGGCCGTGGGAGCGGTTGTTTTGCGGGCTAATAATAATCTCGGACTCACGGGTGGTTCCCAGGTTAAAGTTTATGTGGGCAGTCTCGCCTTCGATTGGAAGCCAACCCCGGATTGGTCGAGCAATTTGGCGCTGCGCGCTGAAGATAAATATACCAAGAGCGCCGGCGCACTCACGGCCGTTACGCCGGCCGTTGTTGCGACCACCGGTGTTGTGACCACGACCAATAGTTTGCAGACTTATTATTCGCGGGTAAAAGAAAAGTCCTTAACCCCGGCACTCGATCTCAATTACACGGGGATCAAAGATCTCGCGCTTTATGCCTCGGCGAGCGTACGGAGCGTCAGTGGGGATGAACGTTATGCGACCCCGAACGATTTTGTGACGACTCCGGTGATCGCTAACAGCAAGCTGGCCTACAATGATATGTCGGAAAATCGGCTCAAATACACGATTGGGGGTAATTGGCACCAGTCTTCGTTGCTCACGCTCCGCGGCGAAATTTTCCACAAAGATAATACCAGCAAAGCGATTGGCTACACGCTGCGGACAGATGGTTATGCAGACAATTATGTCCTCGGCTTTAAGTTTACGGGGTTGAAATTAACCGCCATCGCTAAGCCGACCACGGCCCTGACGTCGACGACCCGTTATATCTACCAAAAAGGGGATGCTACGGTTCAAGGCATCAGTGTGACGGGTACGGCTTTGACGGGCTACGCGGTTACTTATCCGAAATATGACTCCATGGATATGGTGACGCACACGATTGCGGAAACGATCGACTGGACGCCGATGGCGCAGTTCTACCTCCAGGCCAACGCCAGTATCGTTTTCAATGTGATCGGCACCGTCTATCCTCGAGCCGGGGTGTTTGCGGCAACGAGCACGAATATCGCGTTTGATGCTAACCGGGTGCTGCAAAATTCGAATAACAACTTCATCACCGCTAGCCTAGTCTCCGGCTTGGTTTTGACCAAGATCGACGATTTGCAGCTGCAGTTTTCTTACTACAAAGCCGATAACTATAATCCAGAAGTGGCGGCCATGACGCTGCCTTTTGGCGCTGGCGCTACGGAATATTCCGTAACGGCAGGGGTGAAACATAAGTTCTCTGATCGCTGCATCGGCAATGCTAAGCTCGGCTATTATGATGCGAAGAACGATACGACCGGCGGCAATACCAACTTCAAGGGACCGCTCGCCTACGTTTCGCTCGATTACGCTCTCTGAGCTGAGTTTGGGTTAACCCTTCTCATGAAAACCACCGCAAAAATTGCTCTGACGAGTCTCGTCTTATCGCTCGGCACAGGTGTAGCGCTGGCTGCGCCTGCTGCCGACAATTGGGATAACCTCTGCGCCTCATGTCATGGCGTTGATGGCAAGGCCCAGACTAAGACGGGGAAGAAGCTGAAGCTGCGCGACTACACTGATGCCAAAGTGCAAGCGGAGCTGACGGATGCGGCCATGATCCAAGCTACGGCTGGCGGGGTGAAGATCGACGGCAAGGAGAAGATGAAAGGGTATAAAGCCCAACTCTCGTCGGACGAGATCAACGACCTCGTAGCGTATATTCGCAAATTCAAGGTCTGAGATCCGTGCCTTTATTTAATCTACAAGCCGACGAGTCGTTTGCGACGTCCGTCGGCTTTATTGCACAGCATCCCGTTGGTGGGGTCAGTGACTGATTAAAATCACGGCAGGGTACTCGGCCGCACCACAATTCCTTCGCATTTCGAGCAACTGGGGTCAGTTTTAAATCAATCTCTTTATTTTATCATGAAAACCACGACAAAATTAGCCCTCACTACACTGATGCTTACCCTGGTTACAGGCGTGGCGCTCGCTGCGCCGGCGGCAGAAAACTGGGATAATCTTTGCGCCTCCTGTCACGGGGCGGATGGCAAGGGTCAGACTAAGTCAGGAAAAAAACTCAAGCTGCGCGATTACACTGAGGCTAAGGTGCAAACCGAACTGAAGGATGACGCAATGACCAAGGCTATCACGAGTGGGGTAAAAATTGACGGCAAAGAAAAAATGAAGGCTTTTAAGGAAGAAATTTCTGGAGGCGAAATCCAGGAGCTCGTGGCCTACGTGCGTAAATTTAAAGCCTAAGCGGCCACCGCCGGAGTGCATCGAGTCAGCGGCGTCGCCGCGTGCTGACTCAGTTCTAGCCTCACCTATTTTGATCATCCGCTATTTCTATGACTGAGTCCAACGACCAACCGCCCGTCGCCGTGTTAACACCGCGCTCGAATTTTAATAATTGGATTAGTGCGATTGGTGGAGTGCTCGCGGTCGGCGCGCTTTTCTCTTTCGCGTTACTCACCTGGATGGATTTCACGGGTGATCATCGGAATCCCTATTTGGGGATTTTTACGTATATTGTTGCGCCGGGTTTTCTCATTGCGGGTTTGGCAATCGCTTTTTTTGGAGCTTGGGCTCAACGGCGCTGGGCGATCAAGCATGCGGCGACGATGCCGGATAAATGGCGGCTGGATATTTCTAATCCAGCACAGCGACGTTATTTAATTTTACTCAGCGTCGGTGGGGTAGTTTTTCTTTTGCTCAGCACCTTCGGGAGTTACCAGACCTATCATTATGCTGAGTCTACGCAATTTTGCGGCGAGGTCTGTCATCAAGCGATGAATCCTGAGTTCTCCACTTATCAGCGCGGCGGGCATGCGCGGGTGGATTGTGTAGAGTGCCACGTGGGTTCTGGGGTGGGGGCTTTTATTAAAGCCAAAATTAATGGAACGCATCAGCTGATTGCCTACACGCTCGACAATTATAATCGGCCGATTGGTACGCCGGTCAAAAATCTCCGACCAGCGCGTGAGACGTGTGAGAAATGTCACTGGCCGGAAAAATTCCTGGGCAATCTTGATGTTACTTTTGATCATTCCTTATCGGATAAAAAAAACACCCCTTACAGTGTTCGGATGTTGATGCGGGTAAATACCGGCCGCCCCGGTAGTCCGCTCGGGGGCATTCACTGGCACGTCAGTCCCGATAGCTCGGTTGAGTACTATGCGGCGGATGCACAGCGTCAGGATATTGTCTGGATGCGCGTCACGAATAAAAAAGATGGTTCCGCGAAGATTTTTCGTAATGAAGAATTCAAAGGCGAGCCACCGGCTGGACTGGTGCGAGTCATGGATTGCATCGACTGCCATAATCGCCCAGCGCACGTTTTCCCCACCGCCAATGATGCCGTCGAGCATGCGCTGGCGTTGGGTACTTTAACTAATAAATTACCCAATATTAAGCGGACGGCCGTGCAGGCGCTGGTGCAGAAGGATATCACCACGGGCGCTATGGCGCCGGCGAAGATTGCCAATTTTATTAAGGCTAAATATTCTGATAATCCGGAAGTCCCCGCAGCCAT
>CAIOCT010000036.1 GCA_903856725.1 uncultured Verrucomicrobiota bacterium | reverse complement strand
TTTTGTCGGCGCATTGACGGGGCTCGCTGCGACCATGAATTTAGTCCAATCGCCACAAATTCAACCGCTGGTCGGCTCGGGCTTGGAATTAAAAGTGATTGCGGCGGTCGTCGTGGGTGGCGTGGCGATCTCCGGCGGACGCGGAAACGTGTGGGGTGCTTTCGCCGGTCTCCTGCTACTCGCCTGCGTCTCACCCGCTCTCACACATTTGCACGTCGAGGCTTATTGGGAAAAAGCGATCCAAGGGATGATTATTTTACTGGCCGTCGTCGCCGACGGTCTCCGGCAAAGAGGACTTAAAGGAGGGCACGGATGACCCCTGCGAATAATCAGCCCAAATGGCGAAGCTTCCTGCTCCGCTATGAGACTCTGCTGCTGGCCGTCCTCGTGATCGAGTGGTTAATCTTCTACCACTATGGCACCTCAACCAATCGCCGGGGCCACCTCGTTGGCTTTGGCACTCTCGACCGACAATTCGATATTCTGCGCCACTCCTGTGAAATCGGCTTACTGGCCTTAGCCTTGACTCCGGTCATTCTAACCGCGGGCATCGATCTGTCGGTTGGTTCCCTGCTCGGACTATGCGCGATTGTTTTTGGCAAGCTCTGGCATGATGGCGGCCTGTCCATTCCTGTGGCGGCAGCCCTCACGCTTGGCGTGGGCGCAATGGGGGGCGGACTCAATGCTGGCTTGATCACCGCACTGCGACTCCCGCCACTCATTGTTACCCTCGGCACTTACTCTCTTTTTCGCGGACTAGCGGAGGCGATCACGCAGGGTGCCGTAACGTATACTGATTTCCCCAATGAATTTCTGGGCTTAGGCCAAGAGCGCTGGAACGGACTTCCCATGCAAGCGTGGTTATTTTTTTTAATGGCAGGGTTAGTCTGGATGTTGGTCCATCGTACGACTTGGGGACGATCATTTCGCGTGATCGGATTTTCCCCAGAGGGAGCACGCTACGCGGGCCTCCCCGTAGAGCGCCGCGTGAGTATCGTGTATATTTTAGCTGGGATCATTGCGGCGCTCGCCGCCCTGATCTACACCGCGCGACTCGGCCAAGCGAAGGCGGATGCTGGCACCGGCTATGAACTCTTTGCTATCACGGCCGTGGTTCTGGGCGGCACCAGTATTTTTGGCGGACGCGGCAGTGTCACCGGCACTTTGCTCGGAGTCGCTGCGATCGCAGTGCTTAAAAACGGACTCGCCTGCCTCCCCGTAGTAATTCGCCTCAATGCCGCCGAAGAAATGTCCGGTCTTTTGACAGGTGCTCTGCTCCTCCTCGCCTTGACCGGCAGCGCGGTCCCCGCATTCTTAAATTATCTTCGTACGCGCCGTCAGGCGCGCTGATTAGCCCACCCTACCCACTATGAATCATCACGTCTCCCGCTTCCTGTTATCCGCCACTCTCTTGTTAGCTGGTCTGCCAGCTGTGTTTGCCGCCGAGGCTAAGCTCATGATTGCCATGATGCCTAAATCCAAGGGCAACGCGTACTTCATCTCGTGCAAACATGGCGCCGACCGCGCGGCCAAGGAACTGGGTTTTGAGTTACTCTTTGATGGTCCCACCGACAGTAACGCGGCCAAACAAAATGAAATCGTCGAAAATTGGATCACGCTCGGCGTCGATGTCATCACGGTTGCGGCAGAAAACAAACAGGGCATTTCCACCGCACTGCGCAAAGCCCAGAAACAAGGCATCAAGGTCATCACCTTTGATGCTGACGCTTTACCCGACGCCCGTTCATTTTTTGTCAATCAAGCGACCCCGCAAGGCATTGCCTCCGGTTTAATGGATGAAGCGGCGCGGTTGTGCGGCGCGGAAGGCGAGTTTGCCATTATCTCGGCCACCCTCACAGCCGGCAACCAGCGCGAATGGCTCAAATATATTGATGAGCGTCTCGCGGAAAAATATCCCAAGATGAAACTCGTCGCCGTGCGGCCCTGTGATGATCTCAAAGACAAAGCGCAGTCTGAAGCCACCGCGCTCATGAGCGCCAATCCCCGCCTCAAATTACTCATGGCGATCTGCTCTCCCGGTGTGCCCGGCGCCGCTGAAGCGGTTAAACAAGCCGGCAAGACCGGTCAGGTTAAGGTCATTGGCCTCGGGCTGCCCAGTGAGAATCGCCGTTATGTCCATGAAGGGGTGACCGACAGTGTGATGCTCTGGAAAACCGAAGATCTAGGATATCTAACAATCTATGCGGCGGCGGCGGTGGCCCGCGATGAGCTCAAGCCTGGCGCGACCAGCTTTAAAGCAGGCGCCCTCGGCACTTTTGAAATCAAAGGTGACAATATCCTCCTCGGCCAGCCCTTCATTTTCAACCGCAGCAACATCGACCAATTCGATTTTTAACCGCGAGAGCATGCTGTTTTCTCTAGGGTATGGGAGAACAAGGACATTCGCCTATCTTGGGCTGTAGGACGTACCAACTTCAAAGCGCGCACGCCACGTTTCACGCGGCCACCAGGCGCAAAACTATCGCTGGAGAAGAATTTCATTCGGCAGCTTAGAATTCATGACCTGACCGACAATGACTTCACTCGCTTGCTTGCTGAGCATATAGATCACGTTGGGGGTATGTTGATCCCAAGAAAACCCCTGCCCTGGAGCGCTAATCGGGATGGTCGCAACCCATTTCAAAACTGAACCTGCTTCGGGAAATGCCAGCACAAACAATGCGCGGTCATCGTGACCAGTAACGTAAAGATATCCGCCTGGCCCGAGCGCCCCACCAGAAACACTAAAGCCATGGACCCCGAGCTGGGCGATCAATGCTGGCGGAAAAACCCAGCCCCCAATCTGCTTCCATTCGCGATCAAACTCAACGAGCCGAGTCCAAGCTGGGCCGCGACCGAGTTCGCCACCTTCACGGCCATAATGGACAAAACAGGCAATCCAGCCCCGCGGCGTCCGGTCGATCCAAGTTAATGAGCCATCCGTGCGGCCAAAGCTGTGTGTCGCTCGATGCTGCATGGTCGCGGTATCCCATTGCTCTACAGAACTGATCATCGGCACGCCGGGAAAATTGGAGTGAGCGCAATAGAGTACGCCCTCGTGGACAATTCCTGCGTTTAGATGAATGAGTGGCTCCCCCATAGGACATGACCAAGCCCCCACCCGTTCGCCGGTATCTTTGCGATATTTGCCCAGTGCGTGATTAGATATTACATAAAGATGCTCACGATCGTTCGCCACGCCCTGCCGCGCTTCAGCGGCAGGTAAGCGGCGCATTTCGATAAAGTGCCAATCACCGGCCAGCGGATTCGCTGAAGATGGCGCCACCGCTAATTCAGCGCTTCCGGTGGAGGCAACGAGCAGCAGTAAGATCAAGAATTTCATAAGATAAATTAGCGGAGACAGAACATAGAAATGAAATCATCCACGTGGTTTCACATTCCAGGCGGTAGCTGCAAGCAACAGAGAGAGCAGCGAAGCGCCGATCCAGAAATAAAATACCGGAGTGAAATTATAAACATTGTGTCCGTTAACTGTAACCTTGTGCCCATCGATAAGGAAACCGCTGATCCAATCCTGGGTGCCGGCCCCCACATAAGCAAACATGCCAATCAACCCCTTAACCGTGCCGGCCGCAGCTTTTGGCATGATATCCACAGCAATTAGCCCGGCGAGAAATACGATGAGTCCACCGACCCCGAAGCCGAAAAGCCCCATGGCAACAACGTCGATCCAACGCTGACCCGCGGGGGCCAGAAAAAGCAGGATCATCCCCACCGTTTGGAGAAGACCATAAATTAAAGTAGGTAAATTACGCCGTGAGCCGAAGAACCGGTCTGACATCCAGCCCGAAGCGGCGGCGCCGATAAAACCCATCACGGGATAAGCAGCCATCACAAACCCAGCGTCAGTCAGGGTGTAGTGCTTCGCTTCCTGCAAAAAAAGAATAGCCCAATTATTAATAGCGTAACGCGCTACGTACATCAGTGCACAGCTGAGCGCCAGAATCCACACCCAGGGGCTTCGAAAAACCTGCTTTTGCAATTCAGTCGTCGTTCCAAGAGGCGGCGCTCCGGCGGAGTAATCATTTTTATACACCGCAATCGAAGGCAATCCGTAGGTTTGCGGCCGATCACCCAATGTCCGAAATAAAGTTAAGGCAATAAATAGGCAGGCGATTCCCGGGCCTACAAAGCCTGCCCGCCAACCATAATGATTAACCAACCAGGCGACAAAAATAAATGTCATGCCTTCCCCAAGATTATGGGCTCCAGCCCAAATGCCGTAGCGCGTCCCGCGCTCCCGATTGCTAAACCATTGGCAAATTGAGACGACACTCGGAGCCGAGCCGATCGACTGTAACCAGCCGTTCAGGCCCCACAGCACCACAAAAGCTGCAAACAAACTCGTATAGCCAAAGACGAGATTAACCAACGCTGACAACAGCAAGGCCCAAGACATGAAGCGTCGTATATTGGCATGGTCCGAGAGCATGCCGTTTACAAATTTCCCGATCGCATAAACATACAGCATCACAGAGCCGATGATACCCATTTGAGAAACCGTCAGCACCCCAGCATCAAGTAACGGTTTTTTGGTCACTGATAACCCCAGCCGACAGGTATAAAAAAAACCATAACCAGCAATGAGGGAGATGAAAATGCTCCACCGTTTTCGCTCATATAAATTTCGAATTTCAGCAGGCTCCAGGAGCAACGCGCGGGCTGGACCAGTTTTAAAATAATTTATAAGATGGCGGAACATAAAAAGAGCGGAAGGTCGGGATTATTTAAATTACGTTGGAGCGTGCTCTAGGCCTTGCGTGCCAAACGAAGGCCCAACACCCCGCCCAAAATAAGCGCTCCACCAACTAGCAATAACCCAGCGTCGTAATGACCCGTTTGGTCTTTGATGTAGCCCATCAATGGCGGCAAGCCGACCCCTGCAAAATTTGCCACCGCATTGATCAAGGCAATGGCCCCAGCAGCGGCAGCCCCGCCAGCAAGATATTCTGTAGTCACAGCCCAAAATATTGGCGTGATCGACCAATTTAAGCCGACGGCCGCAAGCAAGAGCAGATACGTGACTAGCAGGTTACCGGCATGAACGCTGGCGATAAGCAATACGCCGGCAGCGAGCAAGGGCAGTCCGAGATGCCAACGACGTTCCTGACAGGCATCAGAATCACGACTGTTCCAATACATGAGGAGACAAGCCAAGAGGAAAGGCAAAGCGGCCAGTAAACTAACCACAAAATTAGATTCACCCGACAGGCCTTTCAAAATCTGTGGCAGAAATAAAGTTACCCCGATTGTGCCAAAAGCCTGTAGGAGCCAAAACAAACTCAGCAACCATACCTTGCCGTCAAAAAAAGCCCGCCGCCATCCCGCCGAATCTCCACCTGGGGCCCGCGCTGATTCTTCCGCAATCGTCTTGGCCAACCATTCTCCTTGGGGTCGCGAGAGCCATTTGGCATCCTGCACGCTGTCCGGAAGATGCTTGAGTACAACAAACCCGAGCAACACGGCAGGAATGCCTTCGACAAAGTAGAGCCAGCGCCAGCCGGCAAATCCGAGGACCCCATGCATATTTAACAAGGCACCAGACAAAGGCAGACCGATCACCGAAGCCAAGGCCGCCGCGATATAAAAAAAGGACATCGCACGCGCGCGGTCACTCGAGGGAAACCAGCAACTAATATAATAAATAATTCCAGGCGTAAACCCCGCCTCAGCCATTCCGAGTAGCAGACGCATACCATAGAGTTGCTTGGGCGTTTGGATAAAGGCCATCCCACAGGCCACTATGCCCCAAGTTACCATGATGCGGGCAATCCAACGCCGAGCCCCGACCCGCGCCAGGATCATATTACTGGGAACTTCGAACAAAATATAGGTGACGTAAAAAAGGCCCGCACCCAGACCGTACATTCTGGAGGTCAGGCCTAAATCAGCATTCATTTGGAGCGCGGCCACAGAAATATTGGCGCGATCAAGGTAAGCGACCAAATACAATAGCATGAGGAACGGAATCAGCCGCCGAGTCATCAAGCTGATCGTTTCCGCTTTGCTGGCAGGGGTCAGGTTCATGGCTGTTTCAAGGTGTCGTCTCATGCAGCCCATTCCTGGACCCAGGCCGTCGTAAACAGGATGATACCTAGACTATAACCAATCCAGTGGTCGCCCCCACAAGCGCAGGCCTTCACTTGCGCCGGTATGAATTTTAAGCCAGTCACAAGCGTCATGGTGTACCAAATCGATTAACGGGGATTTTGACGACTAATTTGAGTGCGTCGGCAAATCCACCTACCTGGACCTTAGCGCGGTGGGCGTCGACCGAAGTATAAATTGAGAAAAATCCGGCAGTCTTAATAACGCGGCCAAATACCGTCCCAGGGTGATGAAAAAGTAGATCTTTTTCTAAATCATAGTCCCCATCATTGGCCAAAGTGTCACGCGGAGCCCACTCAATGGCCTCGCAGCCAGCGAGCGTGTATTGCAGGTCAACATACTTGCGGTGCGTTTCAAAACGCGATTCGGCGGCAGGCACCGTGGCATACCGCACGATAATGGCGTACATGCCCTCAGCTTCCAAGGTGATGCGACCTTCCGCAGGATTCGCGGGGAGATTGCGAATCCAGTCCACCGCGCGCGCAGTCGCTCCGCCCAGTGAGGCTAGTCCCATAGATTCATAATCATCTAATTTTCCGTATATCATAAAATAATCTGACATTGCCCCAGCAGCCGACCGATCACCGCCCAGAGAGGTGCGCACTCATCAGCAATCAGGACGACAACATCGAGTTGCTCCCACAAAACCCGCACCGCGATTTGCCTGGCTCTGCTCTGTGCCACCTGCGGGCAACTCCATAAGCACATCCCCGTCGGCGCGGGTCTCATCTTCTTAGAATGCATCTTTGTCGGCGAATGCTGCATGCTCAAAATTATTTTTCGGCGAGAGTGCTCACGGCAGCTTCCGGTAGATTAACAAACGAGCTGCTGGTTGCGTCGGTATGGCAACAGGGAGCCCCCGCTCCAGACATTCTTTGCCTGATAACTGAATGACATTACCGCTATCGACATCACGAAATTCGTATTGGGCATTTAACTCCAACCCGCGCAGAAAAAATGTCGCTGCAACCATCGGGCTCTGGGGTCGCCGAAATGCCAGCACCACCCCCGCGCCTAGGTCGGGCCGGTCAAATTGCCAGGCCGCCCAAGCATCTTCCGCCAAAGTGAAATTGAGCAAAGGGTAAAAATCACCGAGGAAATAATCACGAACTTCGTTTAGCTCATGGAGTCGTTGCTGCAGCCAATCCAGCGCGAAGTGGTTGCGACTATCCTTCTCGAATTCTGCCATGATGAGAACCATGCCCGGCCCCAAGCCACTACGAAACCTGTAGGTCTCTTGCTGGTCGCAAATCCCAGCGCTGAGCGGCACCCACAGTCCCAAACCATGGGTCTGCCCTTGCATCGCCGTAGCACTAAACCCTGGAAAGCTGGCGATATCACTGCGCCACAACGGAAGGCTGCGCGACATACTTTCAAGATCAATGCGGCGACCACCACTTGCACAGTTATCGATCAGCAGGCCGGGATATTGCGCGAGTAAGTTATCCCAGAATTGATAAAGCCCTGTGATATAGCGAATCTCCGCCATGCCAACCCGATCGGGGGTATCGGCGGCATCCCAGAATGGTCGTGGGTTGAGATTAAAGTCCTGCCGATAACAGGAAATATTTCCCTCCTTGATCAGTTTGATCATGTGGGCGGTCACCATTTGCAAAGCAACCGGATTGCCGAAATCGAATAAATATCTCGTCCCCGAAACATCGGGGCCTAGCAAAAAATCAGGATGCTCCCGCGCCCATGCCGTACCAGCGCGGACCCGCTCTGGTTCAAACCAAAGCAAAAACCCCAGATTCATTTCTTTTAGCGCTTGGCCCAGAGGATTAAGTCCTTGAGGGAAATAATGAGGGTTAGGGAACCAATCCCCCACCAGCTTGCTCCATTTACTGTTGAAGACGTCAGCGCCCACTCGCGTTTCGTCCTGACCGTACCAACCGGCATCGACCCAAAGAAAATCGAGCGGCAAATTATTATCCTTAATCCAACGCCCATGCGCGATGTGTTTATCCACAAAATTACCACCCCAGGTTCCGAGACTCACGGGAACACGCGCGGGACGTCCATTGAGCCGAGGTGAATGATGCTCGATAATAAATTGACGCAATAAATTATGTCCGCGCATCCGCTCCCCTTTCCAAAACAACAGCATTATCCTCGGACTACGAATTTCTTCCCCAGGCCGCAGCGTAAGATGCGTTCGGATCATCCCTGCATTAATCCGTACCTCTGTATCTGTCTGATAAATCTGGGCTGTCCAATCGCCGGTCCAGCCGATAGCAGCGATCATCCCTTCCGGGCCGGCATCTACATTAACAAACGGTAACATTCCGCAGGACGAGCGCCCCTCCTTTGAGCCAAGTTGCAGCGGATGAGCCTGCTCAATCCACGGCGCTTGAGGTGCCGCCGGTGTAGGCCCCAGAGGTGCACTCAGCGGGGCAAAATCGTCTGCCCGACATTCGCTACCGTTAGCATAGTGAACGACGGCTGTCCGGTCGCGCTTCAGCGCTAATCCCCCATTAAGCGGACGAATGTCAGAGAGGATAGCCGTATCACTGGCTCCGGTATTTTTAAAATAAAGCACCCATTCAACTGCCGGAAAATCTTGATACTCGACTGCCACGCAACGAAGGCTGAGCCCAGAATCCAGATGAGTGTAAGTAAGTATAATTTCAGACCGCTGAGAATCGAGCCGACGCGTGGTAATTTCACGCTTACACCTTTTAATAAATTGCGAGGATTCTTCACCGTTGTAGGTAAATGAAAAAGGCAGCTCATGGCGGGCATTGACTGATGGGGTCGATAAAATATTTGCCGCAACCCACTCGCGCGTAGCGTGCAGTTCTCCCGGCGAGGCGGTAACGGCTAACAGCAGTGACGGAGCGCTGAATAGTAATATTCTGCCCAGGCCGTAAATTTGTTTTACCATACCATTAGATGAGGCGGTGGCAGGTTACAGGAGTGAATCATGATCGCGGAATAACTGTCCTACGAGCCACGGAAACTAGGGCATATTTTATACATTCTAAATACCGCCTCCACCTCATCTCATCTTTAAAAAATCCCGATAAACATGACCCCCAAAGATGATAACTTCGTAATAAGAAAATCCCTAGCCTGCAGTCGGCCTGACAAGATAGCCAGACCGACGCGATCATTTATAAATTTAAGTCTTAGAAGGATTTAGTTAAATCAAGCGTCCAAGTCCGACCAACAATAAGTCCACCATGCACCGCCGGATTATAACCAAAGGCCCCAGCAGCCAGTGGGGGCGGAATATCCGCAAGGTTAATCACCCCACACCGTACCGTTGTATTTCTTAGCCACTCGCGAGCATCGTGACCAAAGCGATAAGCCAGCGAGCTATTGAGAGTCAGGACATCGCGCAACACATAGCGATACTGGTATGCCCCGTTGGTATAAATCTTAGCCAGATAGGAAGGCTGGCCGAGCGAATCATAAAGTGCCGCAGTCGTAGTCGTGCCTTCTTGCGAAGCGCCCATGTAGTAGGCCCCCAGCACCGCGGACCAATTACCTTTGCGCCAGGAGACCGTGGTTGTCCCACGCCAACGGGTGGCACCATTTGAGTTTAGATTATCTGCGATGGTTATCGCGGAATTTGGCGGCACTGAGGTGGAACTAGACTTAATGAGGTAAGCCCAGTCCGTATTGAGAACTATCTTCCCGATTGGCAGCGTCGGCAGCACGTAATTGAGCCCCAAATCCCAGCCAGAATCGAAACCTTCCGCCAAATTGAAGAAGAAGGTATTACTAGAAAATATTCTGCCAGCTACCGCCTGCTGCTTAGTCGGATTGGCTGCGTTATAAGCCGCAAACGTTGCAATGTCTTGGGTTGTCGGGGCGATACGCGCCACGTCCGGATCTCCTTTGTACCCAGCAGTGCCACTTCCTAGATCAATAGAGCCAACCGGCGTACCAGCCGCGAGCTGCTTTGCAATATAGGCCTGTAGCAAGAACGTATCACTGATATAAATATCACCGACACCTCGCTGACCGACAACATTGGTCCGGCTGATCTCCCAATAATCAGCGGACAGGCTCAAGCCCTTGATCTTAGGAACATCAAATACGATACCGGCACTATTACCTTTAGAATTAGAGGCTTTGAGGTGTGTGTTACCGCCGAAATAAGTCCGTTGCGAATACCCACCCTCGAGCGTGACGGGGTTACGATAGAGATCGATGCTGCCGGTGCCAGCGCCTGCCGTCCACCGCGCGCTTGTGTAGAGAGCCGATAAACTGGGTGCGATAAAACCATCGTTGGTTGAAGCACGGATCATGACCGTTGGAAACGGTTTCCAATTTATGCCTACCTTGGGATTGGTGGTGCTGCCAAAATCACTGTAGCGTTCATAGCGCGCCGATGCCGTAACTTCCAAGGTGTTGAATAGGGCAATATGATTTTTGGCTGCCACGAGTGGAATAACGGCTTCAGCGTAAACACTGCCTACCTTGCGGTCGCCGTGGACGTCGGGCCGGGGTGGGTGCAGCAAGAAATCGTTATCGAGCGGATCCAAACCAGAGCTTGCCGGATTTTCACCACCGAAAGCATCACGAATGTCCTTTAAATCCTCGCCGCGATATTCAGCCCCGAGTGCCGCCATAATGTCGCCACCCCAGAGAGTATAGACCCGACCCGTCGCATGAGCATCAATGCTGGCGATCGAAGATTTTGCGCCGCGACCAAACGTTGATTCAAAACCAGCTACGACTGAGTCTGGATTAGTATACGGCTGATCAGCTACTACCGCGCCACCCTGGACTTTAAAGGTATAACCAAAGGGATTATAAGCCGTGCCCTTACCCGTCTGCATGAGCGCCAGTTGCAAGAGACTTTCCCGTACGTCGTGGAGGGCTTTATCCACTCCTTTGACGCTATTATAAAAAGTGGCCGTCTCCCATGTCCATGTATCGGCGATCTTTCCTCGGAAGCCAGCAGTCATGCGGTACACATCACCGGTTGTAGTTACTTTTTCTGGCTGCAATCCCGGGAGGGTCACTGACACCAAGCTAATAGCACGAGGTGCGCCCGTTAAACGAAGCGTACCATCTGAATTGGCGGCACCAGCGGCATCATAAAAACGGGAGCCATAAGGATTGTAGGGATTATCTACCGACATCACCTGCAGCTTGTCCGTCGTAGGAGCATTAACCACGAGCGGCTGGCGGATCATGGTCGAGGCCGATTTATAAAAAGAAAAATCGGAGAAGAAAGTGACGTGCTTACTCAGATCATATTCTAAGGAGAAGAAAGAATTTAGACGACTGCTGCGAGGCTGCGCCATGCCCGTCTCATTAGGATCATAATAAAACTCAGGATTGCTGGCTTTAGTTGGGCCGGTCGCAGTCAGAGTCGCCACGCCGTTAACTGGACGGAAATAGTTTTTGGCCGTGGAAGTCCCAATCTGAAAAGTCGGATAATACCCGCGGGTTGTCGTGCCATCAAAAGCACTACCGAGGGCATTAAAGGGCACCGGAGCCTCCGTAACATGATTAGCCGTCGCCGTAAAATCGCGGTTACGCAGATAAATAGAATCACGATACAACGTCTCGATTGTCGTCATGAATCGACCGCGACCGCCGGCGAATTCTTTACCAAAAGTAAGTGCAGTTTGAACGTACTGGCCATCGCCAGCCTCAGGAAAACCATAACGTACTTTTAGCTCAGTACCGATAAAATCACGCCGCATCACATAATTAACTACTCCCCCGATGGCATCGGAGCCGTAAACCGCGGAGGCTCCGTCACGCAACACTTCGATATGATCGATGCCCTGCGTCGGCAAATGGTTCACATTGACCGAGTGCGTCAGTGCCTGGGTCATGGGATTGGGTGCGAGCCGCCGCCCATTGATTAATATCAGTGTGCTGCCTGAGCCAATATTGCGTAGATTAATACTGGCGTTATCACCACGCGCACCGGATGAGCCCGTCTGGGTTTCATTTAAAGGAACGTTGGTTACTTGCGGCAATGAGGTAAGAAGATCAACGGGAGTGAATGCATTCCGGGCTTCCATCGATTCCTTGGTAATAATCGTAACCGGTAGCACCTTTTCCATATCCAAACGCTTAATATTTGATCCGGTAACCACGAGCGTCTGAAGTTCAACAACCTCACGATCTTTAGCTTTCGCTTTATCTAAAATGATCGCTTGCTGCCCCCATGATGACAGGTGAACGCACAAAAACATCAGCCAAGTAATATGGATCGAGCGACGGCGAGACTTATCGCGAAGGGTCGGGGCGGAGTAGATTTTCATAATGAACACGGGCGGACACCACGAGCTGGCTTGATTAGACCAGCAACACTACATGGGGTGGGGTTAGGCTATAGGGTGATAAACCAACAATGAGTTAGCTTCAGTGGGCCATCAATGATCCGCGCCTGTTGACAAGCGAACAACATAATATGTTATTATAACACTATGGCGGTACCTCCTGGCTCTAAAAATCTTCAATCAATTGCGCACGCAGCAGGGGTATCCGCCATGACGGTTTCCCGCGTACTGCGGAATTTCCCACGCGTCGCAACCGCCACGCGTAACCGAGTGTTACAAGCGGCCAAAAAATTGGGCTATACGCCAGATCCCCACATGGCACGATTGATGGCTCGCGTGCGTAGCTACCGGCGACGCCGAGCGGAGGCCGTCATTGCCTTGGTGCGAGATGATATTCCCGGAGATCAATTGCTCGATCACGCCTACCAATATGTCGCCCTTAATGATATTCGTTCGCGGGCGGAAAAACATGGTTACCGCGCCGAGGAATTTCTAATAGACCGAACAAAGATTTCGGCCGCTCGACTGACGCAAATTCTTGAGGCACGCGGCATCGAAGGTTTAATTATTTCCCCGCAATCCTCGCATAGCATCGGGATGGAACTCGACTATTCTCGTTTTGCAGCCGTCACCCTCGGCTATGGGTTACAGCAACCTGCCCTGCATCGCGCGAGCACCAACATGACCCGCGGTATTACTCAAGCGACGGCGGAATTAGCTGCGCGAGGCTATCGACGCATCGGACTGGCTGTAACCCAGTGGATCGATGCGCGATCTGACCATACGTACTCAGGCGCCATGCTTACCTATCAACAACAGCTGGCACCTCGCGACCGCGTACCACTCCTGCTTTTCCCTGAAAATAATGTCGCTGATGAATTTGAGATTTTCCGTGCTTGGTTTAAAAATTATCGCCCAGATGCCATTATATCTTTCGACACCTATGTACCGGATTGGCTCAGGCAAAAACTAAGGCTACGGATTCCCGAGGATATTGGTCTCGTCGTCCACGACTGGGCCGAACGGCACAGGAATTTCGCAGGAATATATCATCATCGCGCGCATGTCGCCATCGCGGCAGTAGATTTACTCGCCACCCAGCTCATGCAAAATGAACGAGGCGTGCCGGATATCCCTCGCCAAATCTTGATTCCTCCCGCCTGGGTCGAAGGGCCTAGTTTACGCAAGCCATCATAAGGGAATCGGGCTGCCGTTGCGTACTCTGCGGCAAACGACGCGAGCTAGCTGCCAGGCAGCGCTGTTTAGTCCGGGGAAAAGCTGATCTGTGTTACAATAACACATTGACGAACATTGCGCGCCGTAAAGCGCCGACCGCACCATCGCCAAGGTCAATTGGTTATCTCAATAGCCGCACCCTTCCACGCATCACTTCTCCTGAAGTCCCGCTGAGTAGGAGTGGCGACTCAGCATGACCTAGATCTTTTACTTAAAATCGCTCCCGGCCCGTCGCCCACCCCAAAAATTATCTCAGGACAGATGATCAAGAAATGCGTAATCAGAATATTAATTACGCCCCAACTCGCTTATTATGACTGCCAGCAATTTACCCCTAATATTAATTACGAATACGGTACCGGCCTCAGTGCTACCGCCGCTCGCCAAACTCGCCCGCGTAATTATGGGGCCAAACAATGGTGATTTAATGCCGCGCGCGGAGGTCCTCCACTTGGCGCCTCAGTTATCAGGGATCATCAATCAGGCAGAATTGCGGGTTGACCAAGAATTGCTGACGCTCGCCCCCCAACTCAAGATCGTCGCGAATATTTCTATCGGCGTAGATAATCTTAATTTAGATCTCATGGCAGATTATGGCGTCTATGCGACCAATACCCCTCTAGCATTTGTTGAGACGACTGCTGAATTTACGCTCGGAATGATGCTCTCCCTTGCCCGGCGCATACCCGCCGCGGATCGCTATGTGCGCGCTGGCACCTGGCAGAGCTTCCAACCAGGAATTTGGGATGGGGCGCTCTTGAAAGGCAAAACGCTCGGGCTCGTCGGGTACGGTGCGATTGGACAGTCGGTAGCGCACAGAGCCCGCGCCTTTGGGATGAATATCCTTCACTACCAAAGAACTGCCAGCACCGCACCCGGATACTTACCTTTAAACGAATTACTCCAAGCGTCCGACTTTGTTTCACTGCATGTCCCTCTTAATCATGACTCGCACCACCTACTCAACGCGGAGCGCTTACGGAGCATGAAATCCGGCGCTTATCTCATCAATGCTTCACGGGGACGAGTCGTCGATGAACACGCCTTAGTGGCGGCACTCCAATGTGGTCACTTAGCGGGGGCGGCCCTTGATGTGTTTGAAAACGAACCCCAAGTGCATCCCGCATTATTGTTGATGAGTAACGTCGTGCTGACCCCACATATTGGCGGTGGAACAACGGAAAGCCGCCACCAAGCGCGATCGCTTTGTGTCGAAAACATCACCCGCGTACTGGCTGGCCTGCGTCCAGTAAATGCACTTAATAACCCTAAGCCCCGTACAAAATAATGAATTTCCCGAGGGATTAGCCCGCTCACTCGCCTGCTTGGCTTAAAAATATTACATCTGCAGGACAGTACCCCACCCCGCGACTCACTCGACATCACAAACCACCCGCGTTAAGATAATCATAGCCTACATGGTGCTATATTAAGTGAAGCCCACCCCATAATCTCCCAGTCGTTCACTGCATGAAAATATCACGAATTGAAACCATTCACGTGCGGCCGCGTTGGTTATTGCTGCGCTTACATACCGATAGCGGATTAGTTGGCCTGGGCGAGTCGACTCTCGAAGGAAGCTCTCTCACCGTCGAGACGATGATCCGAGAAATGGGCCGCTGGTTACTCGGGCAAGATCCCCGACGCATTGAACATATTTGGCAACATTTGCATCGGGGCAGTTTTTATCGGGGCGGCCCCATTCACTGCTCCGCGCTATCAGGCATCGACATGGCGTTATGGGATCTGCTGGGTAAGCATCTCAATGCCCCCGTGCATCAATTGCTCGGAGGTCGCGTGCGTGATCGCATTCGCGTCTACGCGTGGACCGATGCTGGCACCAGCGATGATTACGTCAACTCAGTGCGGGATCTGCGCGACAATCGCGGTCTGACAGCCTTCAAATACAACGCCACTGGAATGATGCGCCCACTTTCGAGTCCCGCTGGTCTCCAAACTGCCGTTGATCGCCTCGGCGCCCTACGTAAAGCGGCTGGAGCCCACGTTGATATTGCCGCAGATTTTCATGGTCGCCTGACTTTTCCAGATGCCAAGCGGCTGGTTAAATTACTGGAGCCACACCAACCTATTTTTGTGGAGGAACCTATTTTACCAGGCGACGCCGATGGCCTCCGCGAAATCTCAGAATCTACCTCCATCCCCATTGCCGCCGGAGAACGCCTTTTTACGCGCTGGCAATTCCAAGAGCTGATCGCCAAACGGGCCGTGCGCATCGTTCAGCCCGACCTCGCTCATGCTGGGGGTATTTCGGAAGTTCGCCGCATTGCGGCTATGGCTGAATCGAGTGATATCCTCCTCGCGCCGCATTGTCCGCTAAGCCCAGTCGCCCTTGCGGCTAGCTTACAAATTGATGCCACCTGTCCAAATTTCTTCATCCAGGAA
>CAIOCT010000035.1 GCA_903856725.1 uncultured Verrucomicrobiota bacterium | reverse complement strand
CGGACCGTTAATTTTAGCGCGGAATTACGCGGCGAATTACAGACCGATCCCAACGGTCGCTTAGGCCGCGAAGGCGAGGGGCAAGCGCTGGTGTTTCCGCAGAGCAATAAAAGCATCAGCTTTACCACGGGGGAAACGCAGCCGACCCGCCGCGAGTTGGATCTCGCGATTCAGGGCGAGGGATTTTTCGAAGTGCAAATGCCGGATGAGTCCAAGGCTTACACCCGGAGCGGTGAATTTCGCATGAACTCTGACCGCATGCTGATCACGGCCGGTGGTCAACCGGTGCTCTCGACTTCCGGCAGTCCCATTACTTTTTTACCGGGCGGCGGCGAAGTCACGATCAGTCGCGACGGCACCGTCTCCCAAGGCGCGTCCTCCGTGGGCAAGATCGGGGTGCAGAAATTTGCGGATAATCGCCAACTCACCCCGATCGCCGGGGGCTATTTTGTGGCGGACACCTCCGTCGAGCCGACCGCGGTTGAGAAACCCGAAGTGCTCCAGGGTTACCTGGAGGGCAGCAACGTTACTTCCCTGCGTGAAATGGTGGACATGGTCCTCATCTCCCGCGCCTACGAAGCGAATCAAAAAATTATCACCACCGTCGATCAGACCATGCAAAAAACCCTCGAAGCTCTGGGCTGATTTTTTGGGAATTTCTTTCCCGATCATCGTCACCCCCGCGCACTCCTCCCTATGAACCTCTCCCTATATTCCGCTGCCACCGGCATGGAGGCCCAACAGCTCAACCTGAATACCATCGCCAATAATCTGGCGAACGTGAACACGCCCGGTTTCAAGCGGAGCAAAATTGAATTTCAGGATTTGCTCTACCAGAAGCCCCGCGCCTCCGGCTCCGACTCCGGCGGCGGCAATCTCGTCCCCACCGGCATCGAGGTCGGCAACGGTTCCCGTGTCGCGGCCACGTCTAAAGTTTTTACCCAGGGTCAACTGACGCAGACGGGCGAAAAATTCGACGTCGCGATTCAAGGTGATGGTTTCTTCGAAGTGCAGCGCGCCGATGGCACGATCGGCTACACGCGCGATGGCTCCTTCAAACTCAATGCGCAGGGCCAAATGGTGAACGTGGATGGCTTGCCGCTGATCGGTGGCTTCCAACCCATTCCCGCCGGCGCTTCTTCGGTCAATATTGCCCAGAACGGTGAGGTCACCGTTCAGTCCGCGAGCGGCACGCAAAGTTTCCGGCTCACCATGACGCGCTTCGCCAATCCTTCCGGGCTGCGCAGCTTGGGTGGCAACCTTTACGAGGAGACGGCCGCCAGCGGTACCCCGGAGTCGGGTTCCCCCAGCGAGGCCGGTTTCGGCAGCATCATCCAGGGCTACACCGAAGCTTCCAACGTCAACATCGTGGAAGAAATGGTTAACCTCATCGTGGCCCAGCGCGCCTATGAAATTAATTCCAAGTCGATCCAGACGTCGGACGAAATGCTCCAGAACGTCGCTAACATGAAACGCTAATTCTATGCGCGCATCTTTTCTCCTAATCTTAGTTCTCGCCGTCACCGCCTTGCGCGCGGCGCCGGCCGTCGATGCCGCCGTCGGCGCCACGCCGCTCTCCCGCGATCAATTTGTCGCCTTGCTGACGGAAAATCTCGTTAGTCATTTTAATCTCGAGGGGGAACTCCAACTGGAATTACTCCGCGCGTGGGCCGCTCCCGCCCGGGTGGCCGCCCAGTGGTCCGTCGAGATCGCCGAATATCCGGCTTTGCCCGCGGCCGCGATGCTCACGCGCTGCCGCCTGTTAGCCGATGGCCAAGTCGTCGGCGAATACACCGCCACGCTCCGCGCCAGCCTGTGGCGTGATGCGTGGGCCGCTCGCCAACCGCTCGCCGCCAACACCTCTTTTGATGCCGCTTCACTCGAAACGCGCCGCGTTGATTTTCTCCGCGACCGCGAGGCCTTACCCGCCACGGTCGGGGATCATACCTACCTCTTCGCTCGCTCCATTCAACCGAATCGCCTTCTGACCTGGCGTGATATCTCGCGCCGTCCACTCGTGCGCAAGGGTGACCTCATCGAGGTCGCCGCCATCGACGGCCAACTGCAGATTATCATGCGTGGCTTGGCCATGGAGAACGGCGCCGCGGGCGACACCGTCACCGTTCGTAATCCGGAATCGAAACGCAATTTCGCCGCGCAGGTCATCGCCGAAAACCGCGTGCAGATCCGCTTCTAATTTCCCCCATGTCTTTCGCCCGTTTATTCTCTGTCACCACCTGCGCCGGCCTGCTCGCCCTGAGCGCTGAGGCGGGCTCACTCTGGACCGCTGGGGGCAGCAACCGGAGCATGTTCGCCGATCACAAAGCGGCGCAAGCGGGCGACATCCTGACGATTGTCGTCAGCGAGGCGGTCGCCGCCAGCAATAGCCAAAGTAAAAAATCGGCCCGCGATTCTTCGATCGCCGATGCGATTACTAATTTTATTTATCCGACCACTGGCCTCCACAAGGGCTCCCTCCCGAGCATGGCGCTCGCGGGCACCGCCGCCAGCTCCGGCAGCGGCGATGTCAGCAATAACCAAAGCCTCAATGCCCGCGCGGCCGTCCTGGTCTCCGACGTCCTGCCCAATGGCAACATGGTGATCGAGGGCGCCCGCATCGTGACTTTCTCCGGCGAAACGCAGTACGTCGTGCTCCATGGCGTCGTCCGGCCTGATGACATCGCGAGCGATAATACGATTCAGTCCAGCAATATTGCCGATGCCCGCGTAGAATTTCTTAGCGAGGGTTCACTCACCGACGCTCAGAAACGGGGCTGGTTCATTAAACTCTACGAAAAACTGCGGCCCTTTTGATTTTTGCCTGCCATGATCCGCTTCCTTTATATTTTCCTCCTGAGCTGTAGCGTCGCCGCGTACGCTAGTCGTGTCAAAGATCTCACCGTGATCGAGGGCGGTCGCGATAATCAACTCGTCGGCTATGGTCTCGTCGTGGGCTTGGCCGGCGATGGTGATAGCAATGCCGCCACCACGCTGCGGAGCGTCGCGAATGTTTTGCAGCGCTACGGTCTCACCATTTCACCTCAAGATATTAAGGCCAAGAACGTCGCGGCCGTCATGCTTACCGCTGATCTGAGCGCGTTCCTCAAACCCGGCGCACGCATCGATGTCACCGTCGCCTCACTTGGCGATGCGAAGAGCCTGCAGGGTGGGGTGCTCTTACAAACGCCACTCCTCGGCGCGGATGGTCGCGCGTATGCCGTCGCGCAAGGTGCTATCGTTATCGGTGGTTTCCTCGGCGGTGCCGGGGGTGCCGGGGGCGCTACCGTCCAAAAAAATCATCCGACCGTGGGCTCCATCAGCAACGGCGCCATCGTCGAACGCGAAATTGCCTCGCAGATCGTGCACGATAATTCGCTGCGCCTCTTGCTACACAATCCCGACTTTACCTCTGCCGCCCGCATGGCCACGGCGATCAACGCAGTCTACCCGCTCGCCGCCAGCGCCGGCGACGCCGCCACCGTCACCGTTAATCTCCCCGCGGCGTTCGCTGGTCGCGAAGTTCCCTTCATTGCCGATTTGGGTCTCATCGAGGTGTCGCCTGATACCTTGGCGCGGATCGTGATCAACGAGCGCACCGGCACCATCGTCGCTACTTCCACCGTCCATCTTTCACCCGTCGCCATCGCTCACGGGGCGCTCACCATTACCGTGAGTTCAAATATCGGCGTCTCGCAGCCGAATCCTTTTTCTAAAACTGGCTCTACCGTTGCCGTGCCCAGCACCCAGACCACCGTCAACGAAACTAAGGGTGGGTTCGTCGTGCTCCAGGATGCGCCGACCGTCGAGCGGCTCGCCGCCGCCCTCAATGCGCTCGGCGTATCGACGCGCGAGATGATGGCCATTTTCCAAACCCTCAAACGTTCCGGCGCCCTCCAAGCGGAACTCGTCATTAATTAACATGACGGTCCCTCCTCTTCACGCGGCTCCTCCCTCGCGTCACGTTGCCTCCGATCTCGCCGCTCTCAAACGCGGTGGACTCGCTCCGGCCGAACAGCGCGCCGCCGTCGCGAGTCAGTTCGAAGCTATTTTAATCCGCCAATTTCTCCAAGAGAGCGTCGGCTCCATGATGGGCGGCGGGAACAAAGCCGCGGGCAGTGAAGGCGGGGGCGGCAGCGTCTACGGCTTCATGCTCACAGACTCCCTTGCGCAAAAATTAACCGAGGGCGGCGGCATGGGCCTCGCCCCCATGATTGCAAAACAACTCACCCCGCGCGGCATCCCTGTCACCCCGCCGCCTTTGGCTCCTGCCACCTGATGCACTCCTCCCTTCCTCCTCCAATGACCTGGCAAAAAATTGCGGACGGCCTCCGCGCTGAACTCATGGCTTACGGCGGCTTGCTCGCCTTGTTCGCCGAACAACAAAAATTTCTTTTTGAGCGCGAAGCATCCCACGTTTTACGGATCTCTGGTCTCATTGAGCAACAGGTCGTCGTGCTTGATGATAGCCGTCGGCAGCGCGAAGCCTTAGTTGCCGTTTTTGCGGTCGCGCACGCGCAACCTGCCTCGGCGACATTGCGCTCCTTGCTGCCGTTCATTGAGGCACCCGCTCAACCCTTGTTCGAAGCGCTGCTCACCGAGATCAATCATCTTCTCCATCGGGTTCGCCGCACCAACCGTCACAATCACACGCTTCTCACCCGAGCCGTCGAGGTGCATGCCGAAGTGTTGCAAGTACTGCAGCCAGATAACTTCACGCGCACTTATTCTCCTGCCGGTCGCCTCGCCACCGAGTCGCACGTCGCGGCCGGTTCACTTCAAGCCGCCGGCTGATCCACTGTACCTCCCATGTCCGGTCTCTATGCCAGTCTCAATGCTTCGGTAGGTGCCCTCAGTGCCCAGAGTCGCGCGGTGGAAACTGCCGGCAAAAATTTAGCGAACGTCAATAATCCGAGCTATGCCCGCCAGCGGGTGATCTTGGGTTCCCTCGGGACCATTCATACCGCGCAGGGTCCGGAAAGCATGGGCATCACGGCGCTCGCGGTAGAGCAACTACGCGATGCCTTGCTCGATAAGCAGGTCTCTCGCGAGATTTCGCAAACCGCTGCGTATTTCGCCGAACAACAGGCTTACCACCGCGCGGAAGCCAGCCTCGGTCAAAATATCGATGGCACGCAGAATGCCAGCGGTACGAGCAGCACCACCGCCAATGGCGTGGCGGCGGCACTCGATGATTTTTTCAGCGCTTTCCAAAGTCTTGCTGCCAATCCAACCGACGCGGGCCAGCGGCAAACGTTGCTGCAAACCACGAGTATCCTCACCGATCGGATTCGCCTCGCCGATCAACGTCTCGCTCAGGTCGGGAGCGATCTTGACGCGCAGATCGCCGATGATGTCAGCACCACGAATCGGCTTTTGGCTTCGATTGCAGAACTGAATGGCCAAATTGCCCGCTTGGAAATTAACCGCCCCGGCTCTGCGGCGGACCTTCGCGATCAACGCCAAGCTAACCTCGAATTGCTGGCCGCAAAAATGCCCATCGACTTGCGCATTTCCGCTTCGGGTCAGACGCAGCTATTTTCTCGCGACACCACCGGTGCCGATGTGCTCCTGGTCGACGGTCTGCACGTTGCGGGCCCGATTAATTTTACTGGCGCTACTCTCACCGGCGGAGCTGCGGCCGCGACCTTGGCTCTTAGCTCGGGGGCCTTGCAGGGATCCTTGACCGCGCGCGATAGTGGCGTGCAGGCCATCCGCTCCAGTCTCGATCAATTATCAGCGCAACTCGTCACGGCGGTTAATAGCGCTTACAATCCCACTGGCCTCACCGGAAATTTCTTTCAACCTACCGGCACCACGGCCGCGACGCTTGCTGTGGCTAGTGGGGTAACCGCCGCCACACTCAAGGCGAGCGATGGCGGCGCCGCTGGGGACAATTCTGTGGCGCTCGCGATCGGTCAGCTCGCGAATAAAAAATTTAGCGTGGCTGCGGGCGATGTTCTCACCGGCACCCTGGGAGGATATTTCTCCACCGCCGTGAGCAATCTCGGCCAAGCGATCGCCGGAGTCACCGCGCGGGTCACCGACCAAAGTAATATCGAGCAGCTCGTGCGTGCCCAACGCGACGCTGTTAGCGGCGTCTCACTCGATGAGGAAACCGCCGATCTCCTGAAGTACCAGCGGGCCTTCCAAGCTTCTTCGCGGTTTTTTAACACCATCGACAGTTTGCTCGACACCGTCGTCAACCGCCTCGGCGTCTAACCTCTTCGTCTCATGCGCGTCGCTACCAACACCGTCTCCGACGGCATCATTCGCCAAATTCAGCAGCTGAGTACGCAGCAGACCAAGTTGCAAAATCAGGTCGCGAGTGGCCAACGTATCAGCCAAGCTTCGGATGACCCCGCCGCTGTCGGTCGCGTGCTTAACCTCGAGAGCGAACGGCGTCAGATCACCCAATACGGTCGTAACGCCGGCCATGCGCTCGCGCTCGCCCAAGCTTCGTACTCGGGCTTGCAGGGCATTAAGAAGATTTCTGACCGCGCCGGCGAACTCGCGGTCCTTGGCACCGGTGTCCTCGGTCCCGCCGCCTTGCAAGCTTACGCCTCGGAAACCGATCAGCTCATTGAGCAGGCCGTTGCCGCCGCTAATGCCCGCTTCTTGGGCAATTACCTTTACGCCGGCACCGCCGTCGATGCCCCCGCCGTGAGCATCGTGCGCGATGCCCACGGCCAGATTACCGTGGCAACCTACGCGGGCAACGCTGACCAAGCCGCCATTCCTTTGTCCGAAGCTTCGAGTGTCACGCCGACGACCAGCGGAGCCACTAACACCGGGCTCGCCGATTTAATTAATAATTTAATTAACCTTCGCACCGCTCTGCTGAGCGGCTCGTCCGCGGCCGTCTCCGCGGCGCGCCCCGGCCTTACCTCGAGTGAGGATTTGCTCGTCAATGCGCTGGCCGACAACGGTGGCGTCCAGACGCGGATCGAGGCCAGTCAAGCGCAGCACACCGACCGCCTCCTGAGCGTGGAGCAACTCATCTCTTTGGAAACTAGCGCCGATCTTCCGGCGACCATGGTGAAATTGAATCAGGCGCAGACCGCTTACCAAGCGGCTCTGCAGTCCGCTGCCAATATCATGCATCTCTCTTTGCTCGACTATATCAAATAACCCAACGCCTGCCGTGACCATGAAAGTCCTGCCTGAAATTTATCCAACCGATTTAGATGCGCCTTCCGCGAATACCTTCGCGCTGCCGGCAGGTCTCATCGGTTTTGAAACCTACCGCCAAGCCGAACTGCTCTATGAGTCAGACAACTTGCCGTTCCTCTGGCTCAAACTAACCGGGCCGCGCGATTCGCTCCACTTTGTCGTCATCGAACCCGGCGGCATCGTCGCGAATTATGAGCCGGAGTTGTTTGATGAACATGCCCTCGAGCTGGATCTCAGCGATCCGGGCGAGGCCATGATTCTCAATATCGTCACGCTGCGGCGCACCACGCCGCTCGAGGCCACCGTTAATTTGATCGGACCGATTGTCATTAACCGCCGCACCCGCACGGGTCGCCAAGTGGTCATTGCCAATTACTCGCGCTACAGTGCGCATCACGCCCTGATCGAAAAGCCGCAGAATGCGGGCCCCGTCAGTACTTATTAACCATCAAGACAAGGAAGTCGCCCATGTTAGTTCTCACTCGTAAAATAAATGAATCCATCGTGATCGGTGGTAACATCGAAATCCGCATCACCCGTATCGATGGCGATACGGTGAAAATCGGCATCGAAGCTCCGCGGGAGATTCCCATCTTCCGCAAGGAAATCCTGACTGCCATCGGGGCATCGAATCAGGCCGCAGCGTTAAATCCCGCCGTGCTGCCGACCTTGCAGTTGCCAAAAATTGCTCGCGCCGTGGCTCCCGCCCCCGCGCAGAAAACAATCACGTCCGTCTGAGCTGCCCCTTGCGGCTTACCAATTAATTTTTTCGCCATGAGTACTTTTACGCTTACGCCTGCCACTCCGTCCGCCGCTCGTCAGCTCGAGCAAAATCCGGGCCTGCTCACTCGTTCATTGAGTCGACTCGCCGCTCAAACCGCGGCGCTACCCGCGGCCGCACCCGCGACCGAGCATAATTTTGATGCGCATAAGCTCCGCCTCCAAGCGGCGCGCATTCATGTGCAGGACGCCGTTTCATACGGGCAGAGCGCCGACCATTTTTTAGGCCAGCTCGAAAACCTCGTGGCCTCTCTGAGCAACCTGCGGGCCGCCGCGGCCTCCACGCCGACTGCTGCGGCAGATTTTAGCGCGATCCAAGATCAGCTCCGCGCCATCATTGGGGGTGACCGCGAAGAGATCGGTGGACTCGCCACGAGTACCCCGCCCACGGGAACTTTTAAGGGCACCGCTTTATTTGGTCCCGATGCCGGCGCTACCTTGGTCCGAAGCGAGTCCTCGGCTACCGATATCTTCGTGCCTGCCTCGCCTTTGCGCACGGGCGCCATGCAGCATCTTCTGCAACAGGATGCTGCCGGGAATTACGCTCTCGCGTTGGCGGATGACCGCACGCCTGGCACGCTGGTCGCGGCCGGGGTGGAATTGGGGGCCCGCCGCGCCGCGCTCGGTGAGGCCATGACGCAGCTCCATTTTGTGGGGCAGGGCCTGCAAGTGGAATCGGCGAATCTCTCCTCACGGGTTATCCCGCTCCGAGATTTAGCCAGTGCCCAAGCGGCGACACTTACAGCCGCGGCGGCATTCTTCAGCACGCCGTCCACCGCGCGGGCGGCCCAAGGCCAGCCAACACCTGAGAGTGTCTTTAAATTACTGTCGTAATTAATTTTTGGGAGCACGAATCTGCGCCTGACCGGCCAATTTCGTCCCCGTCGCATTTTTCTCTCAATGTCTGCTGACTCGAACCACGCCCTCGAACCCAAGCCAGCGATCGGGCAGGGGACCGCGGCGGCAGCTACGCCGAGTGAGCTCCCCAATTTATCGGGTGAGCTTGTGCGCGCCGCGCCGAGCTTAGATCCGGTGGTTCAAAAAATGGTGCATGATTTTAATAATCAGCTGACGGGAATTATCTGTTATCAGGAACTCGCCGCCGATCATTTAGCCCCCGATCATCCCGCCCGCGCCTGCTTGCTCGAAGCCCAGCGCGCCGCGCTCGCCGCCCGCGCTCAAGTCGCCCGGATGCTTGAGCGGCCGGACCGCTAGTTTAAGTTTAGAGTTTAAGTTTAAGATCAGATCGAGCCGCTGATTTCGAACCAGCTGCAAAAAGCGCAGAATCGAGGCGGCACCGTTGTTGACTGCTATCAACCCGGTGTTCGTCCTCAGTTCTCGCCCTTGGCGAAACAGAGGCGGCACCTAGGCAAAAGGTCAGAGGTGAGAGGTTAGGGGTCATAGGGTCGATCCAGGGCGCCGTTTCCCGATTTTCTCCTTTCCAACGTTTCATCTTTTCCTCCCCCTTCGCGGTTAAAAATGTATTGGTACTTCCCAAACTAATTTAACCACGGATTTCACGGATCCGATCTGGATTAAATCCAAAAGAACTATGCCTCAGATCCATCCCGATCCCATCCTGTCCCCATCCGTGGTAAAAACGCCTTGGTCGATCCGGGTCTTAGTTTCTCGATTTTCCACTTTCCCTATTTTCATCTTTTCCGCCCCTGCCTTGTTTGATTTCGCGTCACTTCGCGCCCTTCGCGGTTAAAAATGCCTTGGTCGATCCGATCCGAACTTAAGCTTAAACTTAAAACTTAAACGAGCGCGCGCCGCTGCGGCGCACGCTATCTTTTCAGCGCGTCGCGGATTTCCATCAGGAGCTTCTCTTCATTGGTCGGGCCAGCGGCCGCTGGTTCGTCGGCTTTCTGGCCGGACTTCAGGGCTTTTAACATTAAAAAGATCACTAACGCGATGATGACAAAATCCACCGTGTTGCCGAGGAAGGAGCCGAGCTTGATGGCGGGTCCTACTTCGATGGTCTTCCAATTACCTCCCGGAATAAGCGGATTGATCAGGGGCATGATGATATCACCCACGAGTGAGCTGACGATTTTCCCGAAGGCGCCACCGATAATGACGCCGACCGCCAGATCGACGACCTGACCCTTCAGGGCGAAAGCTTTGAATTCTTTAATGATGCTCATTTTTTATGGGGTTAGGTTGGAATTATTTTAAGCCGCTTATTTCCAGTTGAGGACGAGACGGGAGAAATAGCTGGTGTCCATTTTCGTCACACCACGGCCGGGCTTGCTGTTGTAATCGTTGCTGACGCCGAAGCGGATTTTCCAGTTGGGATTAGCGAGCGGGAGTTCCAAGAAATTTTCGAAGCCAGCGCGAAAATCGGCGAAATCATTGAAGGAGGGTACAATGGTCAGCCGGTTCACGAGGCTGAGGTTGGTGAGTTTGAGTGAGTGACTAAAACCGAAGTCGAGACCCGCTGCATTCACATCCACGGTGATCGGGCTAAGATAATTTTCACTGCGGAACGATAAACCAACGCGGCCCGTCAGGGTCTGGCTGGTTTTCTTGATCAGATCAAACCCGAGGCCCGCCGCGGCCACATTATAGAACTCGATATCCTTAATATGATCGAAGCCACCTTCATCGCGGATGTACCATGATTTTTGGCCGGAGAAATTATTTTGATAATCTGACCCTGCTTTAAATTGATCAGCGGATTTGAGTCCTTCGCTTTTCTGGCGGTCATAGGCGCTATAGAAAACAAGGGTGTCTTTGGCCCCGGCGAGCGTCGCGCGCACGGCCGTCGACGTGCCGAGTTGGCTTTTGTTGCCGGATTTGCCAGTGAGATCTAAACTCGCCTCGTAGGACCATTTGCGCTCCAGCGCCGTAATTTGCGGATCCTGCGCCCCCGCCGTCCAGGCGGCGGCGATCTTCTCCATGGTGGTAGTCACAACGCCATCCGAGTTGGTGATCTTTAAGGATCCATCAGATGGGGTGACTAAACCAGCTAAGCGGGTCCCACTCGCCAACCGAATTGCGATCGCTAACTCGGTGTTGAGAGCGACGACTTCAGCTTGCTTGATGGAAATCGTGCCTGCGAAATTTGTCTCAACGACCACCAGCCCGCCCTCGATTTTTAAAATTTTCCCCGGGATCCGAGCGCCGTTTTTTGTTTCGACGCTATCCGCTAATAACGAATTCACGCCGAGACTGCCGAGCGCGAGCGTGAGCATAATCCGACCTAATAAAAAGGAATCTAATTTCATATCGGGTGAAGTTGCCGAACGAAAATCTGAACTCAAGCCTTAGCTGCAACAAATTTGCAATAAAGCTAGGCCTGGACGCCGAGGGGCGCGCGCCAGTTTAAGTCTTAAGTTTAAGATTAAGTCCGGATCAGCCACAAAAAGCACAGAAGGCGCAAAAAGAGGCGGGACCGAGTTGTAAGGCGAGAGGCGGGATAGTTTTAAGGTTTAAGCTCGGATTTTCGCGTCCTTAGCGGTTAAAAATTCCTAGTTCGGTTTTTCTGTTTCACGATTTCTACTTTCCCAAGTTTCATCTTTTCCGCCCCTGCCTTGGTCGATCCGAGCTTAATCTTAAACTTAAAACTTAAACTGGCGCGTTCCGTCCCTCTCCCATGCCTTCACTCGCACTGCGTTTCTTAGTTATAGTCGGCTTAATAATTGTGGCGGTCGCCCTGTGGGCGCACTGGCCGATTAAGGCCTTACCGGCAGGGACGGTGGCCGATCGGATCCTCATCGAAAAGGCCGCTCGCCGACTCACGCTTTTTCGCGGTACCACGGTGGTGCAGAGTTATGCGGTCTCACTCGGGCTCGTGCCGGTCGGAGCGAAGGAGCGGGAAGGGGATCAGCGGACGCCGGAAGGACACTATCGCGTGACCGAACACAAGGTAGACAGCTCCTTTCATCGTGCTTTGCGGGTATCTTATCCAGAGGCGGGGGATGTCGCTCGTGCAGCGCAGCACGGCTACGCTCCAGGTTTTGATATTATGATTCATGGTCTCCCCAACGACTGGGGCGTGCTTGGCCGCACGCACCGCTTCCGTGATTGGACCGCCGGCTGCATCGCCCTCACCAACGCCGAGATCGAAGAAGTTTTCCGCGTCGTGACCCCCGACGCCCAGATCGAAATCCGCCCCTGAGCCTTCCGGAGCCGCCCCCTTTCGCGTCACTTTGCGCCCTTCGCGGTGCTTGCTTAGGTGGCACCGTTGTTGACTGCTATCAACCCGGTGTTCGTCCTCAGTTCTCGCCCTTGGCGAAACAGAGGCGAAAGTTTTAAGGGGTAAGTTTAAGATTAAGTTCCGAACCAGCCACAAAAGGCACAGAAGGCGCAAAAAGAGGCGGGACCGAGGTGTAAGGCGAGAGGCGGGATAGTTTTAAGGTTTAAGTTTTAAGGTTTAAGCTCGGATTTTCGCGTCACTTTGCGCCCTTCGCGGTTAAAAATTCCTAGTTCGATTTTTCCGTTTCCCAATTTTCTACTTTCCCAAGTTTCATCTTTTCCTCCGCTGCCTTGGTCCCAGCCGCTTTGGCCGCTGATAGTTCGTCGTCGCGCACGGTGCGGCTGATAGTTTAAGTGTAAAGTTGAAGTTTAAGTCAGCAGATCCCCCGTTCCGCCTGCATCCATAACTTCAACTTAAACTTTAGCCTTAAACTGGCGTGCGACACGCCTTAGTTTCCCGATTTTCTACTTTCTCCAGTTTCATCTTTTCCTCCCCTTCCTAGATCAATTTTGCGCCTTCTGTGCCTTTTGTGGCGGCTTTGAGATTGCGACGACCTGATGCCCGAACATCCTCGCGAACATGAGCCGATCTTGTTTTCTCGCGGCCGCCGTTCTCATGGCGGGATTCTCAAATCCAATGCTGACCGCCGAGACGGACCTCGTTCCACTCAAGGCCGAGATCGCGAAAAATCACGATCGGGCCGTCGCGCGGTTGCAGGACTGGATCCGCCGCCCATCGATCGCCGCGGAGAACCTTGGTTTCCCCGATGGGGCCAATCATTTAATCACGCTCCTGCAGGAGGTTGGATTCCAGCACGCCGAGCTGATCGACACGACGGGCAAGCCGGGAGTCTTCGCCACACTGGATGCGGGCGCACCCAAGACCCTCGGGATCTATTTCATGTACGACGTGAAACAGTTCGACCCAGCCGAATGGAAGGTGGCGCCCCCGCTCGAAGCCAGGATTGTCGACCGCGACGGCCTAGGTAAGGTCATGATCGGTCGCGGGTCCTCGAATCAGAAGGGACCGCAGGCGGCGTTCCTGGCCGCACTCGATGCCTTTCGCACTTTGAACCGGAAACTGCCGGTCAACCTCGTGCTGGTAGCCGAGGGCGAGGAGGAGATCGGCTCACCCAACATTCGACAAATTGTTTACAGGCCGCATGTGCAGGCCGCGCTTGCTCAGACGATCGGCGTCATGATGCCGAGCGGCACGCAAGGCGTCGATGGCAGCGTGACCGTCTATCTCGGGGCCAAGGGTGTGATCGAGGTCGAGCTGACCGCGGACGGTCAGACCTGGGGGCGCGGACCGATGCGCGACACCCATTCCTCTTACAAGGCCATGGTCGACAGCCCGCTCTGGCATCTCGTGCAGGGGCTGAGCACACTGGTCACGGCTGATGGCAACACCCCGCTAATCGACGGCTTATTTGAAAATGTGCGGCCGCTGACTGAGGGGGAGAAAGTGCAGATCGCCATCGCGGCCCGGAAAATCACCGAGCGGCAATACCAGGTGGTCACAGGCGCTACCAAGTGGATTGACGACCTTCCCTTTCAAGCCGCCTTGGAGCGGTTGGTCTCCCAACCGACCGTGAACATCGAAGGCATTCATGGCGGCTACACCGGTCCCGGCGGCAAGACTATCCTGCCGCACCGCGCCTCGGCTAAGCTCGATCTCCGCCTCGTGCCCAACCAAACGGCTGAGGAGGTGCTGGGCAAGCTCAAGGCCCATCTCGTGCGGCGCGGCTACGGCGACATCGAGGTGAATTTCACCGGCGGCTATAATCCGACTGCCAGTTCCGCTGACGCGGCCATTTTCAAGGCTCAGATTGCCGTGCTGAAACAACGCGGCATCGACCCGGTGCTTTGGCCCCGGGTGGCAGGATCCTATCCGGGCTTCGCCTTCACCGAGCCACCGTTGAGTCTGCCCGCCGGACACTATGGACTTGGCCACGGCGGTGGGGCGCACGCGCCGGACGAGTATTATCTCATCGAGTCCAGCAATCCGAAAATCAGCGGCTTCGACGGCGCCGCCGCTTCATTTGCCGAGTATCTCTACGAGCTGGCTAAGTAACCGCGGCGAATGCTCGAATCTTAAACTCTAAACGAGCGGGGCCGCCTCGAGCCTCAAGCCTACGAGCAGCCACAAAAAGCGCAGAAGGCGCAAAATCGATCCAAGCATTTGGCCCGCGAAAAATGCGAAGGGGGAGGAAAAGATGAAACTTGGGAAAGTGGAAAATCGGTAAACTGTGATCTG
>CAIOCT010000034.1 GCA_903856725.1 uncultured Verrucomicrobiota bacterium | reverse complement strand
GTCCTGAAGACGACGAAAAAACCGCTGCCCTATAGCATGCAGCAAGTGAAATTTTCGTTCAAGGACTCAGGTGAATACCGCACTGAGCTCGATCTGACCGGTCCGATCGGCTCACTCGGTGATGTTAAAGTCGGCTATCGCTTTGCCGCTGCCTTTCAAGGCGGCGATCATTTCTTGAAAAATGTCACGGACGATCGGATTGCCCTGCACCCCACACTGCAGTTTGATTTTAAGAATACCACGGTGCGTGTAGCGCTCGATTACGTCGACATCGACTCGCTTGCTGGTGGGCAGAATTTTATTCTTCCGAACGGTAAGGTGTACACGGGCGCTGGTCGCGATGAAGGCTACTACGCCAAGGGGATCATGGAGAATTTCTTACAAAATCGTCAGCGCATCGCCATTCTCCAACGTCTCTCTGACAATTGGGAGTCTAAGACCAGCTTGTCGCATCTCTACTTCCTGCGTCACGGCACTAACCTGCTCCCATTCTCGCTCGATCTCCAAGCGAATACTTTTACCCTCTTCGCTCGCAGAAATTATCAACGCTTTGATAACTGGGTAGTAAATCAGGACTTCCTTGGCAATTATACCACTGGTTCCGTCGGTCACCAGAGCGCCCTTGGTTTTACGCTCACCGACGAGTATAACCGCGCTTCTTACGTTAACGCAAACGGTGCAGTGACCGGTGCGATCACCGCTCCGACGTTTAACGGCATCGGACGCCAATCCTTCGCGATTGCCAATCCTCAGATGAATTCGGTCGTCGTGCCAACGTATGCGTCTTACGGTGACCCTACCGCAGTAGGCAGCTGGACGAATAACCGCCGGTCGACTTATTACTACCAGCATGAGGCTGAAATCATCAAAGATCGTTTGATTCTCCTCGGCGGCATGAGCTATGCCACGCTGCAAATTAACGACGTACCTGCTGTTATCGCTCGCAACACCGCTGGCGGGACGCGCGTGGTTAATTTTGAAGAAAATCTCCATCGCTACGGTATTGTGCTCAATCTCACCAAGGAGATTGCTCTCTACGCTCTCGATTCGACCACCTTTTCTCCTCAGGGCAATAGCAACACCCGTGATATCAACGGTGTTCTGCTTCCTGCTCAAGTGGGTAGTGGTAAAGAATATGGTATCAAGACGGCTTTGGGCGGCGGTAAATTTTCCGCCACTTTATCGTTCTTCGACTTGAACCTGACGAACGTCGCGGTGCTGAAGGCCGGCAACAGTCCTATCACCGGCATTCCTTTCTTTGAGGCGGCTGGCTTACAGACTCAAAGTGGTTGGGATGCTAGCATTAGCTACGCGGTCTCGAAAAATTGGCAGATTATTGCCACGGGCTATAAGGGAACCGTCGTTGATCAAACTGGTGCAAAGATCAACAACACGTACGGCAGCCTCTATAGCTTTTTCACTCGCTACGACTTTTCTGACGCTGGCCTCAAGGGCTTTAGTCTCGGTGGCGGTGCGAGCAAGACAGGCGACAACTACTTCTCTACTCCAGGTAGCTATGTCTTCCCAACCGGCGTAACTCCTGGTCCAATCGTCCTCGAGTCCGCTTGGAACGCGACGATGTTTGGCTCGTATCAATACGGTAAAAAATGGACCTTCCGTCTGAATATTGATAACGTCCTCGATACATCTCTCGCCCTTGGCGCACAGAGCCCGCTCTTTGCGGACTTGCAGCCGCCTCGGACGTTTAGCTTCACCACGAGCTACAAGTTCTAAGTGAAGCTCAGTTAGTTTCACGATGCTTCATCCTTTGCACAGGCACAGGATGAAGCATTTTTTTTGACTAGGCTGTTCGAGCGGCTGGGTCAGATTTGAGGGGTTTAGTGAGTTAGCTTTTATTGCCCAGTTAAAGTTTTGATGCCGGCATTGATCGGAAAGTTAAGGCACAGATCATTGCACCGAAAGCCACCGTGCCGTCTCCTTAGGATTTTATACGATGAATTTTATCTTATCTCTAAAATGCACGCCGGCGGCTGCGCGCATTCTCGGCGCTGCGGTGCTCGTACTCCTGAAATCGTCACTCGCGCTCGCGGTTGCCCCCGAGGGTAATCACGCGGCGCTGCGGCCCGTACTGACTGCTGCTGCTAGCTCATTTTCTGTGATTCCGAAAGTCGGTGCACCGGCCGTGAGTCGTACTCCGCAAGTAATTCATGAAGTGATTGGAGAATTAAAAAGCACGCTCGTGCTCTTGGAATGCGGGGATACTCGCCTGTGCTTTTTGACCTCTTCGTTTGGGGTGAATGAAAAGAACATGAACAATGCCTGCCGGGCTCTGGTGGCGAAAGAGCTGGGCTTATCACCCGCTCAGGTCATCGCCGCTTGTTCGCATAATCACACCATTCCGCTGATCGATATCAGTGCAGCGAGCACTCCAGAGGCAATCGGTAGCAATCAGCCGCTGAATCAGGCCCGCGTACTCGGTCGTGAATTTATGGATGGGCTGACGCGCGCCGCACGCGATTTGAAAAAACAACTGGCTCCGGTGACGGTTGAGTGGGGCGTAGCGCGGGAGGAGCGGGTCACGTATAATCGCCGTGGTCGCCGTGCTGATGGCACCGCTTATTTCATTCGCGAGGAGGATCGGATGCTCCTCGATAGCAAGTATGTCGGCACGATCGATCCAGACGCCACCGTAGTCGTCCTGCGTGGTAATGCTGGGCTTCCGGTAGCGGCGTTAGCCTTTTTTACTGGTCATCCCGTTTCAGGCTATAATCCCGAAGTGATGGTGTCATTCGGTCAATGGACTCAAGTCGCTTGTGAAAAGCTCTCCGCCCATCTTGGTGGCGTGCCGGTAGCTTTTCTCCAAGGCTGCTGCGGTGATATTAATTCAAAATATATGCTCACGGGCACGATTGAGCAGTCGCGGCAATTAGGCGAATTCTTAGGTGATTCCTATATTGCGGCTACCCAAAACCTGCATCGTTCGCAGCGCCCTGATTTGCAGTGGACCCGTGCGGCGGTGGACATTCCTCACGCGCCGCTCCCTTCATTGGTCAATTTGCAGAAAGACTTAGCGGCCGTGGATGATTTCATCCGGCGAGGTCGCGCTGGCGATCAGGATACGTTAACGTGTGTAGGCATGAATTTCCCGCGGGCTTTAACCCCTTCGTACCGGGCCAAGTTAATTGAGATGGTCCGGCCATGGTATGTCTGGGCGGTTGATCAGCGGCAGACGGGCGCGGCCGATAAATTGC
>CAIOCT010000033.1 GCA_903856725.1 uncultured Verrucomicrobiota bacterium | reverse complement strand
GAGAGATTTTTTCGCTAAAAAGTTGCGAGAAGACGAAGGACTTTGTCGTTTTGAGCCGCTCCAAAATGTATTCCATTTGGTCGGACACCGTTATCTGTTCGGAATGAATATTTCCGACGACGAGTTTTTCGGCGAGGCGGCGGAGAATAAGGTTAAATGAATTCCACAGATCGATGCGGTCGACATGTTTGAGCGGACGCTCAGACGAGGGCGCGAAGGCTGAGGTGGGTCGCGCCATCATATTCTGGGCGTCGAGCGACATCTGGCCGAGATTGCCGGCGGCTTCCTTGAATTTTTTGTATTGGAGCAGTTGGTGGACGAGTTCCCAGCGCGGATCGAGGTCATCTTCCTCGGCATTGGGGTCGATGGCCTGCTGATGCTTGGGCAGCAGCATCCGGCTTTTAATTTCCATTAACGTTGCCGCCATGACGAAAAATTCACCAGCAACCTCAATCTGGAGATCTTTCATCGCGTAGATCGCCTCGAGGTACTGTTTCGTGACGTTTGCGATCGGAATATCGTAGATATCGAGCTCATTCTTCCTGATCAGGAAGAGGAGCAAGTCGAGAGGGCCCTCAAAGACGGGCAATTTGATGCGATAATCTGCTTCGGCAACCACGGTGTCAGTCGAGGGGGGCAAACGGCAGCGTGCAATCGGAAAAATACCGTGAGGGGATCATCAGGCTTAATTTATTTCCGGCGAAGCAGCGCCACATAGAATCCATCCGTGTTCCGAGTGCCCGGCAGGAGGGCGGTGCCGAGGCCATCGTATTCGCCACCCCAAGACTGGGCGGGTGCTTCGGCTTGAAACTGAGGGTGGGCGCGGAGAAAGGCAGCGACAACATCACCATTTTCGTGGTGGCTGAGCGAGCAGGTTGCGTAAACAAGGAGACCACCAGCAGCAACCAGGGGAGCGTTGGCGGTGAGGATCTCTTGCTGGGTTTTAGCGAACGCGGCAATCGTGGCCGGTTGCACATACCATTTTAAGTGAGGTTGGCGCCGCCACGTGCCGGAGCCAGAGCAGGGGGCATCCACGAGTACCCCCGCGTAGGGGCCAGTCGGTACGTGTACGATGGTTACGTTCGTCAGGCGGGCCCGCTTGGCACGATCATCGAGTTCATCGAGAATCTCGGGGCGGATATCAGTCGCATCAACCTGGCCAGTGGGACCGACGAGGCGGGCGAGTTGGAGTGTCTTACCGCCGGCTCCAGCGCAGGCGTCAAACCAGCGTTCGCCACCGGCCACAGGGGCGCAGGCCAAGACCAATTGGGAACCGAGGTCTTGGATTTCAACAAAGCCTCGGCGGTAAGCGTCGCTGGTCGCAACTTCAGCATTAGGCGGCAGGCAGAGCGCGTCGGGCAATTCTGGAATGCTGGTGAAATCCCAATGCTGTCCACGGAATTCATCGAGGACGAGGTTGCGGTCATTGCATTGGATGCGCACCCAGACATTGGCTCGGCGATTAAGAGAGTCGAGGTGGGGTGCGGTAAAAGCGGCGGGGCAATGTTCGCGAAACCAGTCAGGGAGGAGGGCTTCGGCATTAAATGAGAAGGGCGAAGTGGCTGGAAGCTTAGCTAGCTCGGCTACGAGACGGTTGAGCAGGGCGGCTTTTTCCGCCAGTGTATCAGGCACGACAGGCCAGTCGCTGCAGTGCGCGGCGCGGTAGGCAGAGGTCGGTTTGAGTTCGGGGGCGAGCCACGCGGTGATTTTGGCGGCTGTTTCAGGCGATCGGTCGAGCCAGGGTTCGACCCAGGGGAGAAAGCGCAGCGCGGTATAAACGAGTTCGCGGTAAAGTTTGCGATCGCGGGAGCCGATGGCGCGATTGCGGCTAAAAATTTCTTTGATGCGTCTCGGAAGGGAGCTGTCGCGGCGCAGGTGCGGGCGGAGTTCACTCAGGAAATTGAGGAATAAACGCTGCTGATTGGCCGCGATGTGGGGGTTCATGAAAAATTAAAAGTCCGCGAAAAAAATAAACTAAACAGGGCGCGCTCGAGTGCCGCCTGTTTCGGAGGGAGCGTGGTTAGAACTTCAGCAGCTCAACTTCGATATTGAGGGCGAAGGCGCTCTCGCGGCGGGGGCCATCGAACCAAGCGATTTCGTATTTGATCGCCCAAGTTTGGCCGAGCCGCTGCCAGACGCCGTAGCTTTGCTCATTAAAACGTGCGTTGCGGGTATCGTAGCGCCAGAGACCGGTGACGTCGAAGGTTTCGTTGAGTCGTTGCCGATACTCGAGGTAGTATTCGTGGTACTGGTCGCGCAGATAGTGGGTGGCGAAGCGAAGGGTCCACCATTCCTGATCAATCAGCTCAATCGCCGTGTTCAATTCTTGTTGGCTGGAAGTGTGAAGATTGGTGCGTTGAAAAATTTCCCACTTAAGCCAAGGGGCGGGGGTGAGGGCGAACTCAGTATAAAAATCAGCGAGCTGTTGACGTCCAGCGACGTGGTCGAAGCGGTAGTCGGTGGCAAAATTGAGTGAGGCTAAATTGCGTGAACCGTAGCTGGGATCGCGCGTCTGCAACGTATGGGCGAGCTCCAACCGCAGGGTATCGAGAGCGGTGAGGTCATCGATGGAGCGCGAATCTCCAATGGAGAGTGGTTGCAGGTAGGTCGAGAAAGTCCGGCGGTCGATTGGGGGAATGTAAGCGCGGCCACGAGCGGCAGCTGGTGCATAGCGATAGGCGATTTTAGGTTCGATCAGGTGCCGCAAGCCATCGACCTCCCAGACCGGATTTTTATAGTCGAAGGTTCCGCTTGAGCGCAGGCGGGCATCGAAGCCAACTTCGCCGATCGTTCGCGTGTAATTTTGCTCGGAGCCTAGGGCATTCGTATAATGTGTGACGCGTCCCCCAGCGACAGGTGTGACTGTGAACCAAGGTGCGAGGTTGAGAGGACGTTCGAGCCCGTAGTAAGCATCGAGTCGGTCTGTGCGCAAAGCCGGTTGGTTGCCCCACGCGTCGGCCTGCAGCACCGCCGCGCTGGTATTGAAGCGCTGGTAAAAGCCTAGGGCCAGCGGGCTCGGGAGTAAGTCAAAGCGGAGTTCGGGCAGGCGCTCGGAGACGCGGTGGTAGCGGTTGGGATGCACACGGGCAAAGGCACTGAGACTGTAATTACCCTGGGTGTAGATGCCTTCGAAGAAAGAATCCGGCTCTTGGAGGCGATCGAATTCCTTATGATTGAAATCGCGCAAAATTTCCGAGTCGCTCCAATAATTAAACTGACCGTTCAGCGTGAAGTTTTCGCTGATCTGCTGGTGATGATCCCAGGCGAGATAGGCGCGCTGGCGCGGCACCGCCTGACCGAGTACATCTGTTTGGCGATTATTGCTCAGGTCGTAAATATAGCCGGAGCGAAAGGAGCCATCGAGGGACTGCCCCGAAGCGCTTTGGTGGTAGCTGCCCGAGGGGCCTACCATAAGGCCGCGGGCGGAGTAGAGCCCGACATCAGCGCCTAATTTTACGCCAGCGCCCACGGGAACATGAAGGCCCAGTTCAGCAAATGCCCCCAGTTTGCCGCGATAGCCGACGCGCTCACTGAGATAAGAAATAAATGGAGCATCGAGGGCCTGCTCAAAGCGCGGCAGGGAAATGAAATGCCCGCCGAGCACGCCGAGGCTCAGGCCTTCTGCGCGGACAATCTTGCCCTTTGTGTACGTGAGGTGGCGGGCATGGATGGAAGGTGTGTAGCTTGCATTTTCGCGAAAGAAGATAGTGGCATTGGTAAACGTGAGTTCATCGATCGTGCCGTCGACCGTATCGCCTGACAGGTAAACTGGAAATTCTCCTAGCCGCAGGTTGCGCACGTGGATTTCTTGGGTAGCGAGATTGTAAGTGCCCTCATCGGCAACCAAGCGGCGAGCTGCGTAGGTCAGATTGAAGTGTCCGGTGGCGATGGCGAGATGGGTCAGGTCGTTGTAACGGATCGAATCGGCCGTTAGCAGAACCGTGCCATAGGTGAGCCGTGCGTTACCTGTGACGGTGGTTTCTTTGGTCGCATAGTTTGTTTCCACTTTCAGTCCATCGACAGTCGCGCCTTGATTTTGAGCGAAGCCTGACCCCACGAAAAACCCCAGCGCGGCGGTAAGCGCGGCGAGCGGGCGGAAATTACGAACAAATAGCATAGGTCTGAAGTGGCGGGCGGAAAGGTCGGGCGCAAATAGATTTAGAAATCTTCAAATCCTGACCGCGATAGACGGCAGGAGTTCCTCACCTAGCATCCTCGGGTCATGTTTCGGCTAGACGCCGCATCGGGGTCCGTCACTGTTAACTTACGCCCGTGATTATACCGCTTAATGAGCTCAACGCCTTTTTAGGCAATCATCAGGCCAACCCGCATGGCTGGCTGGGGATGCATCCGTTGACGCAAGGCACCACCACGGGCGTGGTGGTGAGGGCTTTCATGGCTACCGCGGTAAAATGCGCGGTCATTGACCTCGAGACGGCGGAGGCGCGGTCCTATTCGATGGAGCAGCTTGCGCCGGAAGGCTTTTTTGAGATTTTTATACCGAGGAAATCAATTTTCCGTTATCAACTGCGCTACGAAACTTCTTGGGGAGATATTCACCAAATTTATCATGCTTATGCCTTTCTCCCGACGCTTTCGGCGCAAGATTTGTATTTATTTAATGAAGGCAATGAGCACCGGATTTACGAAAAATTAGGTGCGCACCTTCGCACGATGGGCGGGGTGCCTGGGGTGGCCTTTGCGGTCTGGGCCCCGGCGGCTTCGCGGGTTTCGTTGGTTGGTAATTTCAATAATTGGGATCCGCGTTACCACCCGATGCGGCCGCTCGGCGATTCGGGGGTCTGGGAGCTATTCGTGCCGGATGGGCGAGTCGGTGAACTCTACAAATTTGCCATTTGGGACCAAGCTGGCCACCGGCAGTTAAAGACGGATCCGTACGGCACTGCTTTTGAGGCACCGCCAAATAATGCCGCTATTATCTGTGACACCACCCATTATCCTTGGGGTGATGGCGCTTGGTTGGCGCAGCGCGCGGCGGCGGGGCAGCTGGATCGGCCTATTTCAATTTACGAAGTTCACCTCGGCTCGTGGCGGCGTAATTTGGCGGAAGCGAGTCGGTCGTATAATTATCGCGAGTTAGCGCCGCTGCTGGCTGATTATGTTGTGGAGATGGGGTTCACCCATATTGAGATTTTGCCAGTCAGTGAATTTCCATTCACTGGTTCGTGGGGTTACCAAGTCACGGGTTATTTTGCGCCGACCCATCGTTGGGGCACGCCGAATGATTTTCAATTTTTCTGCGATTATCTGCACCAACGCGGTATTGGGATTATCATTGATTGGGTGCCCGCGCATTTTCCCCGTGATAGTTTTGCCCTCGCGCAATTCGATGGCACCCATCTCTACGAGCACGCTGATCCGCGCTTAGGGGCTCACATGGACTGGGGGACGTTGATCTTTAATTATAGTCGCCACGAAGTTCGCTGTTTCTTGATTGCCAGTGCCCTGGCTTGGTTGGAGCGCTACCACATTGATGGCCTCCGGGTGGATGCAGTCGCCTCCATGCTTTATCTCGATTATTCACGCCCCGAAGGACAGTGGATTCCCAATGAATATGGCGGTCGTGAAAATTTAGCCGCCAGCGGATTTCTGCGGCAGGTTAATGATCTCGTGCACCACTATTATCCCGGAGTACTGACGTTCGCAGAAGAATCGACCTCGTTTCCAAAAGTTACCCGGCCGACCGCGGAGGGCGGGCTCGGGTTCGACTACAAGTGGAACATGGGCCTGATGCATGATACGCTGGCGTACTTTCAAAAAGATCCCATTCACCGGAAGTGGTCACACGATAAATTAACTTTCGGAATGCTTTATCAGTATTCAGAAAATTTTGTGTCCGTCTACTCGCACGATGAGGTCGTGCACCAGAAAGGCTCTCTCTGGACTAAAATGGCGGCGGATAATTGGTCGGAAAAATCGGCTAATTTGCGCACGCTTTACGGCTACGTCTGGCTTTATCCGGGGAAGAAATTGCTCTTTATGGGCGGCGAATTTGGCCAGCCGTCCGAATGGAATCATGATGTGAGTCTCAACTGGGGCTTATTACAAGAACCCCAGCATGAAGGGCTCCGCCTGTTGGTGCGCGATCTGAACCGACTGTACACGAGTGATCCGGTGCTGAGCGCCCGCGATTTTTGTGCGAGTGCTTTTCGCTGGGTTAATTGCACCGATCGTGATCATAGCTGCCTTAGTTTTCTGCGTTTAGATGAAATGCAGAGAACGGCTTATCTTGTGGTGGTTAATTTTACGCCGTTAACTCGCACTCGTTATGATGTTGGCGTACCCTATGCAGGATATTGGCGGGAAGTGCTAAATACCAATTCTACTTATTACGGTGGCACCGGTTTCGGTAATCATGGCGGCAAACAAAGCTCCACCACGCTGGCCGATGGCTATGAAAATTCGCTCCAACTCACTTTGCCGGGTCTGACAACATTGGTGTTTAAATGGTCAGCGAAGGGGTGATCAAATTTTCGATTAGTAAAAATCGGCGCTCCACAGCGTTTTTTAGACCCTGCTCGGCTGCGCAGCGGTCGTTACGCAGGTCGGACAGAACGCCGAAGGAGATACGTGGTCATTGGGGCTGAATTTTTGATATCGATGACCCCGACAGGATCACAGACAAACTGGTCGCTGAGCAATTTGCGGGTTACTTCAGAAATTTGAATTTGGCCGGACTGACCATGAGATTCCATGCGACTAGCGATATTTACAGTTTCACCCCAAAGATCGTAGGAGAATTTCTTGGTTCCGATAATGCCCGCTACGACGGGGCCGCTATTCATGCCGATGCGAATATTCCAGTCCAGCTGATGGCGTTGATTAAATTGGCGGACGGCCTCGAGCATTTCGAGCGCGGCCTGGGCGCAGCACTCCGCGTGATCGGCGCGAATGAGGGGAACGCCACTGACCAGCATATACGCATCACCAATTGTTTTAATTTTTTCGAGTTCAAGTTGCTCGGCAATTCGATCAAAGCTCGAGAATATTTCATTCAATAATTGCACCGTACGTTGCGGCGACTGCTTAGCAGAAATCCGTGTAAACTCTACAATGTCGGCAAAAAGCACGGTGGAATCGATGAAGCTATCCACGATTGTGCGATGCCCCGCCTTGAGTCGTTCCGCAATGGCTTTGGGGAGAACATTCAGGAGCAGGCGTTCTGATTTCGCCCGTTCGTTTTGCAGTTGAGTGAGGTAGGCCTGTTCTTGATCGCGAAGCTTTTTCTTTTCGAGCGAGGCGCCCAAGCGTGCGCGGAGAATCGTGGAGTTGAAAGGTTTTGGCACGAAATCTTCCGCCCCAGCTTCGATACAGCGGACCGTACTCTCAACGTCGTCGAGGGCCGTGAGCATGATCACCGGTATATGGCGTAGGCGCGGGTCAGCTTTTATGAACTCGAGCGTTTGGAAGCCGTCGAGATCCGGCATGAGTATGTCCAACAAGACTAAATCATAATTGCCGTCTTTAAGTAACGTGAGCGCTGCTCGTCCCGTGGGCGCCTCAGCAACGACATAACCCATTTTTTCCAAACGACGCACGAGCATATCGCGATTTAACTCATCATCATCAACCGCCAGGATGCGCGCAGTGGGAATTGGTATATTCGTTATCCCATAAGGCATTTCTTGCGGGCTGGGGGAGGTGCTGAGGGTCGGCGGGAGGAGATTGTTCTCGAGGGTTTTGGAATCAAGCGGGGGCGTGCTGGGTGCCATCTGCTGCGGGTAGTGTTCGCTTTCAAAAAGCGCGTAGAGGTTACGCGCAGCCCTTAAGATCTTCTGACAATCGGCAGTTAATTCCCCGAGTGGGCCATCCTGGGCTTCGTCTAAGCAGAGTTCCGCGTAGCCAATCACAGTGTTCAGGGGAGTCCGTATTTCCCGTCGGAGTTGGGCGAAATCAATCTGGCCCGTTTCCATTTTCCACGGGGCGAGGGCTTCATGGATCAAGGCGAGAAGATGGCCACCAGAAGTATGGATGCGTTTGAGATCGGTGTGCAGCGCGCGGAGGTTAAGCTCGGCAGCTGATTCCAGTAGCATTTCGCTGTAGCCAATAATTTGGTTGAGCGGCGTGCGAAGGGCGTGCCGCAGCTTAGCGAGTGCGGTTGAATCGTGCGCTTGAATAGCTCGCACCAAAGGCGCGAGCGCCAGTGGCGAGAACGTTCCGTCGGTCTCCGGCAGGTTAGAGCCCAGTCGGCTCATGCTCGTGGCGGGTGTTTTTTTAACAGCGCATCGATCTTCCCAAGGAGGCGATCGAGTTCTACCGGCTTGGTGTCAAAATCATCACAGCCCGCGGCGAGGGCTTTCTCGCGGTCGCTATCCATTGCGTGGGCCGTGAGCGCGATGATCGGGATCTGGGCTGTGCCGGGCGCGGCTTTGAGCAGGCGCGTAGCCTCCCAGCCATCAATTACCGGCAGGCTCATATCCATGAGAACCAGATCCGGTGCGGTGCTGGCGACCAGGGCGAGACCCTGTTCGCCATCCACGGCAACGGTGATGGCGTAGCCGCGTTTCGCCAGGCGGCGCGAAAGCATGTCGCGATTCATTTCGTTATCTTCGATGAGTAATATTTTAGGCATGAGCGAAAAGAGGGGGGAATTAATTTTGCGCGAGCGCGCAGGTTTGGATCGCGGGGCGCAGCAAGTGACGCAGTTCGTCGCTGGTAAATTTTCCTTTGTGTAGGATCGCGAGCGTTCGAGGCGCCAAATAATCGCCCATTTCTTGAGTGATATCTAAGGCACTCACGATAACGACGGGGATCGTCGCCCAGGCCGGGTTTTTCCCGAGAAGATCCAACAGCTCGAAGCCATTCATGCCCGCCATTTTTAAATCGAGCAAAATTGCCGCAGGGAGGCCTTTTTTGAGTAAACGGAGCGCGGCATGCCCATTGACGGCAGCGTAATATTGCCAGCCTTCGCGTTCGAGCATGCGGGCGACAATTTCGCGTGCATCAGAATCATCGTCGACATGCAGAACATAACTACGCGCGAGGGGATTGAGCTGAGTCGCGATTTCGGCGGTGAGTCGAGCAGCGTCCGCGGGTTTGCGGAGTACGCTCGCGGCCCCGAGTGAGAGGGCCATGTCGGTATCACTTACGGCGCTGAGCACGATAACGGGAATTTCCGCTAGCGCGGGAGTGGCTTGGAGTTTTTTGAGTACGGTCCACCCATCCATCTGCGGCATCATGATATCGAGCAGAATGAGGTCGGGCTTGAGCTCGGTCGCGAGGGTAAGTCCGCTCTGACCGGAAGCAGCTTCGACTGTCGCATAGCCACTCAAACCGAGAAGTTCGCTGAGGATTTTTCGCACTTCTCGATCGTCATCGATAATCAATATTTTACGCTGCGTGAGCTGGCTCGCGAAGGGCGATTGGGTGAGACTTTGTCCCGTATGATTAATAATAGCGCTCGGCTTAAGCTGGATATTGGCGGGCAGGCTGAGCGTGAAGGTGGTGCCTACGCCCGGCGTGCTTTCAACGGTGATATCGCCTTTCATGATTTGGGCGAATTGCTTGGAAATAGCTAGGCCGAGCCCCGTGCCGCCATAGCGACTGGCGGTAGAGGAATCAGCCTGCGTGAAGGCAGTAAATAGGCGCGCCAGTTGCTCTGGGGTCATGCCGATGCCGGTGTCGATGATCGCGAATTGAATGATATCATCTTCGCGACCGCTGATGCGGGCTACTTTGATCGTAATCCGGCCAGTTTCCGTGAACTTGCTAGAGTTGCTCAGCAAATTCAGGAGGATCTGCCGGAGCTTCGTCGCGTCGGTGTGCATGGCCCCAATTTCAGGCGGACATTCAATGGCCAGTTCGTTGCCTTTTTTGGCGACGAGGGGGGTGACCGTCGCGACGACGTCTGCGATTATTTTCTTGAGCTCAAATGTCTCCAGATAAATTTCCATTTTACCGGCTTCGATTTTAGATATATCGAGAACATCGTTGATGAGTCCGAGTAAGTGGCGGGCGCCGCTGAGGATTTTATCCAGATCAGCGACCATTTGGACTTTACCCTCATCGCTGGCATCTTCCCTGAGGATTTCACTATAGCCGAGAATGGCATTGAGCGGCGTGCGTAGTTCATGACTCATTTTGGCCAGAAAAATAGTCTTAGCTTGGCTCGCTTCTGCGGCATCTTGGCCCGCCTTGGTGAGAAGTTGGGTGCGATCCTCCACGCGTTTTTCCAAGGTTCGATTAGCCTCAGCCAGCTGATCGTTGACTTGGTAGATTTTTTCGCGGGCTTGCTCCGCGGCGATGCGGGCCTCTTCTAACTGCTCGGTGTTCGTCTGGATGTTTTCCAGCATGGCGTTGAAAGCGCCAATGAGGCTGCCCACTTCTCCGCTAGCCACGGTTTGAACGCGGATCGCATAATTGCCCTCACGCTGCACGCGTGCGGACACTTGCGCCAATTCTGTGATGGGCTGAGTAATCAGCCGCTGGAGCCGATAGGTGACCACCACCGCCAGTAATGCTGAGGCTAAAAAAACTATGATAAAACCGCGCAGCAAATTACTGAAACGTTCCACGTCCGCTTGGGTCAGTTCAGCTTTTAAGTACAATAAGCCTAGGTTTCGATTGCCGTCCCGGAGAGTGGTCCACACGGCCGAGCTTTCATTCGTGAGCAAAGCACTGGCCCGCTGTGGGGCCGGAATGATTTCATTCGTGTCCGCACGAATATAACTGGCGAGTAATTTACCCTTTGCTGAATAGACCGCGGCTGCGATAATTTGAGTGTCTGAACCGAGTAAATTTAGCGGTAATTCTGTCGCATCGGGTTTATCAGCCAGCACCGTTACTAAATTTTGGACGAGTACGACGCGGGTTTTTTCTAATCTTTGCTGAACCTCTGTATTGAATTGTTGGACATCATAATAATAGAGCCCGACGAACGCCAACGAAAGCGTTACGCCGCAAATCAGCATAATGAACAAGGTTAACTGCCAGCGAAAGGGAATGCGTCTCACGTGAAGAATGGCGGTTATCCGTTAAAGCAATGCTTTGGCAATAGATGTCAAATGCCTTCAGCGTTGCTACTCAGCAGGTGGCGGCGGGCGGCGGGTATAATTTTCATAAGTGACGTGGATGTTCTCCTCGTTACCAAAAAGTAAAATTCGACCTGTGAAATGTGATGACCGAGTAGTGGGCAAACTCGGTTGGTCGGGGGAAGGCACGGTAAAATCCATGGTCACCGTTAGTTCGTTCATTTTTACACCGAGCACAGGGCTATAAGGTGCAAGCAATTCAAGGGTGATTCTTTCCACCCAGTGCTGAGACTTATTGATGGTGAGTTGAATTTGTAAGTGCCCGAGCATCTTGTCCGAAGCTGTGGCGGCCTCGCGAAAGCGACCGGTGTAAATTGCCCGTTCAGGATTTTCGCGTATGAGTTCGAGGCTCTCTGGCTCGATGTCACGTGGGGAAAATACGGTCTGGGCCAGGCTTGGAGCGTTGGTCGCCTTGAACGGTCGATACTGGGCTAATTCTTTGTCGGTGGGTGGTTGGCCGTTATACTGCAGCAGGGTCCATTGTTCTGCCGCTGGTTTAGCTGGGTCATAGCGCTCGGTAATCGTAATTTTATTTTGGATAGTAATTTGCGTGTAAGCCCAACCGGAAGGCACTGCGGGATTAATAGCAGCGAGTGCGGTCCGCAGATAATCGGGCTGCGGCGCGGCTTGTCCGAGCGTGAACGTAAGGCCAGCGATCAGCGTAAGATTGAAGATTCGGTATGCCGCAATTCCTCGCTGCATGAGGTGGTCGCACGTAAAGACTGTAAATGGAGGTGAAGTGAGCATCAACGCAAAGCGTTAGCCGCGCGGTCCGGCACTTCAATGAGGATAACACGCGGCATGGTGAGAGATAAATCGGCTAAAAATGTAAAAAAATGAGCCGAAATTACAGGGACAGATCGGCGTCGTAGCCTTGCACAAATAAACCTGCGCTGACCGCTAGCCCTGGGGCTAAGCCTGGTTTACATTAATCTGGCCGTGTCGACCCACCGCGCATGGGCTAAGGGTGTCAGGCGCGCTTGTCTAAGATTCGCACGACGGAGCATCGAGTGGCTCAGGCGCAAGTGATTCGGCGAAATAAGGTGTCACTGCAAGCACGCGATCGGCTTGGCGGGTCCAGCGATAGAGCAACGGCCCGTGGGCTTTTTTGAGCGCTTTGAAAACTTGAGGTGCTTCCCGTTTTTGCAACATGAGGTCCACGACGCCTTCAGGCGTGCAGGCGAACATTTTTGCATAACCTTTGTAGTGGCGTGGTTCGCCTAAAATACGGGCCAGTTCGCCAGTTTCACTGGGTGGTGTGAGTTGAGCGGCAGGTGATAGCTCAAGCGGCGGTAGAGACGAAGAGGCGTTGCGAGCGTCGAGCACGAGAAAACTGTAAGGCAGTGAGCGCAAGTCGATGCCGGCCCGTTGGCCGAAACGAACCCAGCCAGAATCGGCCTGGACCCCGTTCGGTGGGGTGGCGAAGAAATGGCACCAATCCCGCTCGTTGCCGGCACCAAATATCCCGCAGGCGCCTTGGTGGGGGCAGGGCGCAATTGCGCGAAAGCGCGGTTTTAGTTTCTCGCGCCAGGTGCCGAGGAGGCGACTGACCTCATGAGTGCCGGGCTCAACCCAGAGCACGGTTTGGGCCCGGGTGAGAAGTTCGGCTAGTTCCGCGCGCGCGATTTCATTGAGCTCGTTGAGGACGTGGCTGATGACCAGCACATCGATGGGCTCAGTGCCGCGCAGGAAGCGGGTGCTGGCGCGTTCGACGAGCAAATGAGGGTACGCCGCTCGTCCGCGATGTTCTGCAAAATCAAGCGCAAGATTTGAATGATCGTGCAGGAACAACCGAGTGCCTTCTGCCGCCCCTATGAAATCGACCACGCGCCGTCCAGCGACGCCGCTGCCGCAGCCCCAATCGAGAACGGTGGCTGACTTCGGTGCTTTCCAGCTGCGCATTTTTAATTCGCTTAAAACGGCATCCCATTTCCAGCCGATCCGTTCGCCAAAAGTAAAATCGTAGCACTCGAGGTCGGTGATCGTGTGCCAGTAAGGTCCCTCGGCGGCGGAGCCGGAGAGGAATTTTTCTCGCAAGTTATCCAGCACTTCCCAGTCGAGTGATTCCCAATTCATGTGCAGCGTATAAGATTTTTTGGCGCAGGACGGGGGGCTGCTCAGTGGCTGAGTGCAAAGCCAAGCTGCCCAGCTAAGGCCTGTGTGGTGATGCCATAAAAAGCGGCGAAGGCTCGCACGGACTCAGCCGCCTCGTCGGTACGCGCTGGGCGCTGGTGCTTAGTCGCGGCAATCATGATATTTTTGGCCGTATGGTCGGTGGATATAAATTCAAAAACTTTAGTGTCGTAGCCGGCCCATTCGAGAAGCAAGGCGCGCAGAGCATCGGTCGCAAATTCTGCTTGGCGCTCTTGGAAAATTCCGTGCCGCAAGGCCGGCGCCAGCACCGGTGCTGCGGTCAGTTGGCTACGCAATTCTTTTTGGCAGCACGGAGCGACGACTAGCAGAGCCGCCTCGGCTTGCACCCCTTTGGCCAGTGCGTCGTCGGTGGCGGTGTCGCAGGCGTGCAGTGCGATCAGTACATCGAGAGACGGATAGATCGCCGACTGGATGGTCCCAGCCGAAAAATCAAGAGTCGGGCGGCCCGTGGCTGCAGCTACCTCGTTGCATACTCGGACCAGCTCTGGTCGAAATTCGATGCCATGAACATGAGCGGGTCGGCTTGCGATGAGATTAAAATAATCGTGCGTAGCGAACGTCAGGTAACCTTTTCCGCAGCCCATGTCGGCAATCTCGATGGGTCGCTCGGTGGGTAAATTAGCCTCAGCGACAAGATGGCTGAGAATTTCCACGAACTTGTGGATCTGGCGGTGTTTGTCCGCCATGCCTTCGCGGACAACGCACTGTGCGGTCGTGACGCTGAGCGCCTGTAACCAGGCCTGGCTTTGCTCGGGGAGAAGTCTTTTTTTTGCGCGGTCATGCGATTCAGTAGGGACTCCCGTGGTTGGGGGGCCATAAGTGAGTCGCGGCTCGGCTTTTTTGTTATACTCGAGCTGAACGAGGCGCGTCGTGGTGAACAGATGCGCGCTATGGAAATTGGTGCCGATCAATGGCGCCAGTAATTCTAAGGCAGCTTCGATCGAGTGATTCTTGGTGATATCTTGACGTTCGTGACGCCATACAAACGAGATATGGGCCGTGCCGCGTAGAGTGATGGGGCGAACGAGTAGATTGCGCAGGGTAGCATCGGGGCCGCGGGCTTTCCCCAAGGTTAATTTAATGAAATCACCCTCGCGCGTGGCGGTGACGAGTTGCGCGAGAAAATCTTCGCGCGGGGAAAGGGAAGCGGTCATGATCCCATCAGCATAGAGAAAATCCGCCGATTGCGAGCTACTATGCGGTAGCCTAATTCCATGAGTAAGGCAGCGCCTGGCACCGATTCATAAATGGGGAGAAGGAAGCCGCGCCGTCCCCGACCCAGCGCAATGGCGCGCAGCGCAGCGTGAGCACCAGAATAGACCGAGCCATCAAGGTCGATCAGTTGCAGCGCTTCGTCGTAGGCGGCTAAGGGGATTTCCGGAAATTGGCCGCGGGCTTCCTGGGATGGCACAACGGCGAGTCGCGTTGCATAGGCAGCTTGCCAGCGTCGAGCCCATTGCTGGCAGAACTGGCAGTCGCCATCAAAGAGCAAGAGCGCTCGCTCTGTTGGCGGTATCGCGACACGAAGACGAACAATCGGCATGCATTTAAGTTGTCGCACGAGCTTCGGCATCGCAAGCGGGGATTGAGCGGACACTCTGGGGGCTTCCGAATTGCTTGAGATTTACCGCGCTGAGCGCCAGCCGACTTAAATACTCTAACGAGCGCTCACTATTACCGCTGCGTTAGGGCAATGCTTTGAGTGAAGCCCGAGCCGGAGCGAATGCTGGGTCGAGGGTGAGCGCGGCTTCGTAGGCTTCCCGCGCGTGGATGGGGTCACCTTGCTGGGCGAGAATAAATCCAATGCGCCAATGCACAGCGGCGTGAGGCGGAGCATTTTCGGTGGGCTTCAACTCGAGGCATCGGCGCAGCGCTTTTAATCCACGTTCTTGTTGCTGGCTAGTGAGCGCAGCCAAGCGCCCAATTTGGAAAAGAGCCACGTAGTCCGTGGGGTTGACCTGCAAGGCTTCGTCGTATTCGTGAAAAGCTAGATCGTATTTTTTCTCTGCAAGATACACTGCGGCCATGGCGAGTCGGCCGGCTGCGGGATCTTTTCTTTTTATCGCAAGCGCTTGCGCCAAAGCCTTGTCTTTACCGCCACCCACCAGGCTGGGCGCTTGCAGATAATAATTCATCAGCGCCGCACGGGCTTCAAGGTTTTCAGGATTAAGAGCGACCGCTTTTTCATATGAGGCGAGGCACTTATTCGCCCAGCCCATTTGCGCAAACAGCCCAGCCTTTCGAGCTGATAAACCGTAGGCATCACCGAGGCGATGATGGAGGCGACTATCGTTGGGAGAGAGGGCAACCGCTTTTTCTAAATAGATGACCGCCTGCGCCGCGTCGTTGCGTTGCAGAGCCAGTCGGCCCAGGTAGAATTGAATGTCGCTTTGAGTGGGTGCGGTCAGGGCGAGCGCCTCAAAGGCTCGCTGTGCCTCAAGTGGTTTGCGCTGCGTGTAGAGTTCCACCGCTGCGGTAAAGGCTGCTTGATCGAAGGCAAAACTGATAGCAGGCAGCAGCCAGCAGCTAATTAAACGGCAGATTCTAAGCATGAGAAATAGCCTAAGAGATTACGAGGTCAGCGCGCTCTTCGCTTTCATCACTCGTAGCGCAATGCTTCAATCGGATCAAGCTGAGCTGCTTTCCGAGCGGGATAAAATCCAAAGAAGACGCCAATGGCCGCGCTGAAAGCGACGGCCCCCACAATGGCTGAAGTCGAGACGAGCACGGGCCAGCCATTCAGTCGCGAAATTAACTGAGAAGAACCGACGCCAAGAAGAATCCCGAGGGTACCGCCCATGACGCTGAGAATAATCGCTTCGACCAAGAATTGGGTAAGAACGTCGCGACCATGAGCTCCCACGGCCAGCCGGATGCCAATCTCACGTGTACGTTCTGTGACAGAAACGAGCATAATATTCATGATGCCAATGCCGCCGACGATCAGCGAGACACCGGCAATCGCGCCGAGTAATACCGTCATCGTTTTGGTCGTCGCAGTAGCGGCCTCAGCCAGTTCCTGCTGATTTCGCACCGTGAAGTCGGGATCGCGCCCATTGCGCCGTTGTTGCAAGAAATCAGTGACATCTTGCTGGATACGCGTCATTTGATCGGGCGACTCCGCTTGAATAATGATAGAATTTAAATTGGGTCGGCGCGCGATGCGCTTGAGATGGCTGGTGTAAGGAATGATGACGACGTCATCTTGATCAGAACCGAAATAATTAAAACCTTTCGCCTTGAGCACTCCGACAATTTTAAACGGCAAATTACGAATTCGCAGTGAACGGCCAACGGGGTCGCCGTCCGGAAATAATTTAGCGACGACAGTCTGGCCGATTACGCAAACCTTCGCCGCGCTGTTCACATCCCCCTCCGTGAACATTTCTCCCTCTGCAATCGTCCAAAGACGAATATCGAGATAAGTGACGTCCTCGCCATTCACCGAACTATTCCAGTTCAGGCCATTGGCCAAAACCTGTTGGCGATCGCGCATTTCGGGGCTGACGGCGACGATCCCCGAGATTTCCCGACGGATGGTCAGGGCTTCATCCACGGTAAGCGAGCTGGCGGAGCCCCAACCTCCATGCATGCCACCGGTAGTGGCGCTGCCAGGGTAAACAGAAATAATATTTTGCCCTAAGCTTGCGATCGAGGCTTCGACTTGTGACTTGGCGCCGTTGCCAATGCTCACCATAGCAATGACGGCCGCTACTCCAATGATTATGCCGAGTGCGGTTAGGATTGAGCGCATCGCGCTACGCCGGAGGGCGCGTAGGGCAACTTTGATGACATTAATAAAGCGCATCGGTAGAATCAGGCAATGAGTTTGGCGTCGGTCTCGGCGGTGACAATACGCTGCATTTGTTCAGTGGCGACCAACCGATCGACGACGGGAGTGTCACTCACGAGGCGACCGTCGCGCATGATGAGGTTTCGTTTACAATAGTGGGCGATGTCGAGTTCATGCGTCACCATTACAATCGTGATGCCTTGAGCGTTAAGTTTTTGAAATACGCCCATGATTTCGACGGAGGTTTTTGAATCCAGATTCCCCGTCGGCTCATCGGCGAGCAGGATTTGCGGCTCATTGATCAAGGCGCGAGCGATGGCGACGCGCTGTTGTTGTCCACCGGATAGCTGGCTAGGAAAATGATCAGCGCGGTTAGATAACCCGACGATGTCGAGGCTCTGGCGGGCGCGTTCGCGAATTTCCCGCGTCGAGAAATGGCGGCGGCCATAGAGCATGGGTAGCTCCACATTTTCGAGTGCAGTCGTGCGTGACAGCAAATTAAAACCTTGGAAGATAAAGCCGAGTTTCTGATTACGCAGATCGGCCAATTCGTTACGATCGAGGTTTGAGACGTCGGTACCGCCGAGTAAGTAACGACCGCGGGTGGGGCGATCGAGGCACCCCAGTAAATTCATTAACGTTGATTTACCTGAGCCACTTGCGCCCATGATGGCTACAAATTCGCCGCCGGTGATCGTCAGCGTTACTCCCCGTACAGCTAAGACCGGCACCTCCCCAGATTCATAGGTTTTATGAATGTCCTCGAGTTGAACGACGTGCGACATGGCAAATTTCCTGAAGGAGCGGGGAGCGTTGGGTTTAAAAAAATCGCGTTGGTTAGAAGCGCCGACCGCCGCCACTGAAGGGATTGCTGACGGGGGAAGTGGGCCCACTTGCGCTGCTCGCGGTCAGACCGGTGATCAGCACATCGCCGACGCTTAGGCCGCTACCAATTTCTGAAAAAGTACCGTCGGTGATACCGACTTTAACCGTCACTGCCTCGGGCGTGGCGGATTTGTCGCCACGCGGAAGGCGATAGACGGTGCGCGTGGTGTAGACCGGCTGGCCGGGGGCAGTTTCAGCGATGACGCCACGTTCAATGAGTAGCTTGCGGATCTGCTCGCGTTGTTCCGCAGTCGGTGGGCCGTTGCGAAAATCAATCCCGAGCTCAGTGATAATCTCGCGGGCTTTTTGTCGTTGTTCGGGGGTGGCATCTTCGCCCAAGAATCCGCTGCCGCCGCGCCGTGAGTTGCTGCCCGGACTGGCGCCGCCTTCGCGGGAACGCCGTTCGCGCCCGGCGCCTGTTGCTTGGCTCGGAGCAGAAGCAGTCGGTGCGCTCGCGACAGGTGCGGTCGCACTGGTTGCAACCGCCCCATCAGCTAGGCGTACGCGCAGGGCGGCGTTAGGTAAGCGCAAAGTATTTTCGCGACTGGCGACAATGATGGAGACATTAGCGGTCATGCCGGGACGAAGTTTTAGATCCTGATTATCGACATTAATAATGGTCTCATACGTCACGACATTGCTCGAGGTTTTGGGTGAGTTGCGGACTTGCACCACCTGGCCTGAAAAAGAGCGATTGGGAAAAGCATCGACGGTGAAATTAACGGACTGGCCGGCTTCCACGGCGCCGATATCAGCTTCCGCTACCGCCGCAGAGATTTGCATTTTAGCTAAATCGTTCGCGATGGTGAAGAGCACCGGAGCGTTGAGGCTGGCAGCGACCGTTTTCCCTTCTTCGGTTTGCTTTGCGATGACGATGCCATCAATGGGGGAGCTAATCGTGCAGCGTTCCAGATCAACCCGGGCATTTTCCATCGCCGCCTTGCTCGTGAGTAATTGCGCTTCGGATTGTTGTAACTGGGCGAGGGCCTGGTCGTAATCTTGCTGGGAGACTAGCTGCTTATCGCGCAGTTCACGGGCTCGCTCGGTATTGAGTCGCTGAAGCCGATTCCCGGCCTCGGTTGAGGCAAGGTTGGCTTCGGCTTGGCGAAGCTTTTGTTTGTAGGTGGATGGATCAATTTCTGCGAGCTTTGCACCTTTTTTTACCACGGAGTTGAAATCCACGTAGATGGTTTTCACCAAACCGGAAATTTGGCTGCCGACGTCAATATTGAGCAGGGGATCAAGTTGGCCTGTGGCCGTCACGAGTTGCCGTACGCTGCCCAGAGCAAGGGTCGTCGTATTATAGTTCGGCGGCTGTGCCGAGGTGCGGGCCTGCTGAAAATAATAATAGCCGCCACCTGCGCCGCCAAGGAGGAGAATGAGCAGGAATATTTTTAGGGGAGATTTAGAAGGTGAGGCCATAAAGATGAAAACGGAGCCAATAGTGAGCGGGGCGCAAATTAAAGTCGCAAGCTGGAAGAGGCAAGACGCTCTGAGTTGGCAGGGGTTTCATCGGGGTAATTTTATTTGCCACTCCCGGTATACCTGCGTTCGCTTCTACCGCTTTCTGCCCCCTCTAACCCCTGTCCCGATGAAACGATTTTATTTATTATGGCTAGCGTTTGTGGTCCTTTTTAGCGGGGCCCAGCTCTCGGCCCAGGCTGAGCCTAAGTCGGGTGATAAAACGGCCGGCAAGGATGCGGCGGTTGCGCCCATTTCTGAAAAAGAGCCCGTACTCGCCATCACCGATCATGAAATCACCATTGGGGGTAAGCTCATTAAATATCGGGCCACGGCGGGCTACCTGTTGATGAAGGACGCGAAAAATGAAAAGCCGAAGGCCAACTTATTCTTTGTGGCCTACACGAAATTGGCTAATCCGGCTGAGCCCATCGATCTCGCGACCCGCCCAATAACTTATTCATTCAACGGTGGACCAGGTTCCGCTTCGATTTGGTTGCACATGGGGGCGATTGGGCCCAAGCGGGTGGCGATGACTGCTGAGGGGGAATCTCTGCCACCCCCTTATCGGATGGTAGCAAATGAACTGTCGTGGCTTGATGCCACGGATCTCGTTTTTATCGATCCCGTTTCTACTGGCTATAGTCGCGCCTATAAGGATGAGGATCCGCATCAATTTCACGGTTTCAATGAGGACATCGCCTCCGTTGGAGATTTTATTCGTCTCTACACCACGCGTAATCAGCGCTGGAGTTCTCCTAAATTTCTCGTGGGAGAAAGCTATGGCACGACCCGCGCGTCGGCACTCTCCGATTATCTGCAAGATCGTTACGGGCTCTATTTAAATGGCATTACGTTGATCTCCTCGATCATGAATTTCCAGACGGCTCTGTTCACGCAGGGCAATGATTTGCCCTATCAGCTTTTTTTGCCGACCTATGCGGCGAGTGCGTGGTATCATAAGAAATTGAGTGGGGCGATCGCCTCCGCCGATCTGGTGACGACAGTGCGCCGCGCGGAAAAATTTGTGCAGGAAAAATATGCACCCGCCTTGATGCTGGGCGATGCGTTGCCGGCGAAGGATAAAACAGAGTTAGCTCAAGAGATGGCCGGTATGATTGGTCTCCCGGCCGCGCTCATTGCGCAACGTAATCTCCGGGTTGATATTTTTACTTTCACACGAGAATTGCTCGCGGATCGCGATCGTTCGGTCGGCCGTTACGATGCGCGTTTGACCGGTATTCGCTACGCACCCGGTACGGCTAAGCCTGATTTTGATCCTAGCTATGAAGCGGTTTACGGTTCCTATACCGCTTGCTTTAACGACTATATCCGGCGCGAGCTTAAGTATGAGAATGACCTGCCCTACAATGCTCTCACAGGTGACGTGAGGCCGTGGAATTATAACAATGTCCAGAACGAGTACCTTAATACATCCGAGTTGTTGCATCGCGCGATGAGCCGCAACACCCACTTGAAAGTATGGATCGCCAATGGTTATTACGATTTAGCTACGCCATTTTTTGCCACCGACTATACCGTGCGTCAAATGGGGCTCGATCCCGCCGTTCGCGACAATGTCAGCATGACTTTTTATGAGGGCGGTCACATGATGTACATGGTGCCGCAAGCGCTGGCGAAATTGAAGGCTGATGCCGCCAAATTTTACGAGCTGACCTTGAAATCCGCTGGCGTGAAGCAGCCGTAGGAGATGTCGACCCTTAGACATTTTTAATCCGCAACGTGCGGAAATGATCAATCGAGGTCTGTCGCTAAAAATTTAGGAATGCTGGGTGAGCGCTCTGGTGTACGTGCCGGTGCATACTCTTTTTGTTTTACGGCGCCGGCTTCCCGCGTTTGCCTCAGCTCGTGAGTAACTCTTCCTACGATTTAGTGATTTTGGCGGCAGGCATGGGCAGTCGCTTCGGCGGGCTTAAGCAAGTTCAGCCCGTCGGTCCAGCTGGTGAGCTCATCATCGAATATTCATTGTATGACGCCCAGCGAGCGGGCTTCAATCGCTTGGTGCTCGTCATTCGCCGAGGAATGGAAGCTGACTTTCGCGCGCAAATTGGCCGGCGATTAGAAGCGCGCATGGATGTTCAGTATGTTTTTCAGGAACTCGACACGCAGTTTCCGAGGGGTGCGGTCCTGCCGGAGCGCACCAAGCCATGGGGGACAGGTCACGCAGTGCTGGCCGCCCGCGAAGTCGTCCAGCGGCCATTCGCGGTGATTAACGCTGACGATTTTTATGGAGCCTCGGGCTATGCTGTATTAGCCCGACATTTTGCTGCCCTCGCGACTTCTACGCAGCCGCATTACGCTTTGGTGGGTTATCCTCTCAAACAAACTCTTTCGGAATTTGGCGCGGTGAGCCGTGGTTTGTGTGCGACCGATGCACAGGGCCAGCTTCAGCGTATCACGGAAATTACTCAGATCACGCAAACTGGCACCGGCGCCCACTACCCCGGAGTCAACGGTCAGCCTGAGCCTCTGACCGGCGAAGAAATTGTCTCGATGAATTTCTGGGGCTTTACCCCAGCAATTTTTCCTCAGTTGGAAAAGCTGTTTGGCGAGTTTATTTCCACCCAAGCCACCCATCCGAAGGCTGAGTTTTATTTGCCGACCGCGCTGAGTTCGTTGAACGAGAGCGGTGCTGCCCAGGTGGCCTTGCTAGCGAGTCGCGATGCGTGGTTTGGGCTCACTTATCGCGAAGATCTGGTTGCCGCCCAAAGTGCGGTCCGCGCATTAATTGCGAAGGGTCAGTATCCCGCGCCTTTGTGGGGGTAACGTGACGGCCGCCAATCGCCCGATAAAAATGGCGAATTAATTTAACTCAGCGAGGAGATGACGAAGCTCCTGGGCCGGATCATCATGATTTTGCGTAATGGCTAAGTGCAGGGCTTGCTCCAACCAAGTACGCGCATCCGCTTTTTGCTGCAGTGTCAGGAAAGTTTTCCCTAATAATATTCTCGGCATCATCCAGTCCGGCTTTTTATTTGCGCAAACGATAAGGTGCTCAACGGCCGCGGTGGGTTGCCCTTCGGCCAGTAAGGCTTGCGCGAGACTGAAGCGGAAGAGTTCGTTATCAGGGAGTCGCGCAACTAAGGCGGCAAAGTGTTCGGAGCGGGGCATAAAGGGATGATGATAATGAGACCGCTGATGGCGGCTGCAGTCTAATCTACAAAAAGCACGACGGCGGTGGCGTTGTCGTGCCCGCCGCTTTGGTTGGCGCGTTCGATCAATTGGGTGACAACTTCGACGGGGGCGGTTGCTGCTTGCAGAAGATTCGCAATTTCGGTTTTCGGAACGAAATGCGTAATGCCATCCGTTGCGAAGAGGTAGCGATCGTGGGGCAAAATGGTATGCACCAGGCACTCGCTACGGAGTGGGGGCGGTTGACCGATGCAGCGAGTCAGCGCTTGGTCATTTCCGGTGAGAAGCTGGCCTGATTCACCCCGATTCAGCCGTGCTTGGTTTTCGCCTGCGACCGTGTGGTCTTGGGTTAATTGCTCGAGTAATTTGCTGCGTAGCCGAAAGGCGGCAGAGTCCCCGACATGATTAACGTGCAGTTTTACGCCGACGAGGTGAGCGCACGTTAACGTCGAGCCTAAGCCATATTGCGGGCAGAGAAGTCGGCCTAAGTTGAAAACTTGTTGATTAATCTCCTTAAGGATTTCGGCGTAGTTAAGATTTTTTTGCGGTGGTTGCGGGGCAATTAATTGCGCCAAGACGGCGACCGTTTTCTGGCTGGCTTGAGCCCCAGCCGGAAGTCCGCCAATGCCATCCGCTACCGCATAGAGTTGCCGCGCATCATCACACAGGAAGCTGTCTTCATTTTCGGGGCGAACCTGGCCGATGTGGGAAAAGCCAAAAGAGCGTAATTGCATGCAAAAAGCGGGGAGCAGAATGGCGGGCCTAGGGAAAGGGGCGGAAAACATTATCCCGATTTTCTTTAGCCATGCGGGTATAATCAGCCAGGGGCAGCGCCCCTAGAAACTCACGCCCATAGGCCTTGGCGAGGACGCGGGAGTCAAGAATCGTAATTAATCCCCGATCACGCTGATTGCGTATTAGTCGACCGATGCCTTGGCGAAATTTGATCAGGGCATCGGGCAAGGTGAGATCGTTAAATGGATTGCCGCCTTCCGCCCTGATGTGCTCGCACTTGGCTTCTGTGATGGGATGAGTCGGCGGATCGAATGGCAGTCGGGTGATGATCACTTGCGACAAAGCTGCCCCCGGGACATCGACCCCGGTCCAAAAACTATCCGTGCCAAAGAGTACCGCATTGCCAAGCGAACGCATTTGGTGGGTGAGTTCGGTGCGGGATAAATCAGCGCCTTGCATGAGGAAGGGGCGCCCTGCTGCTCGCCATTCGGGCTCCAGGGTAAGTGCGATGGTGCGCATATCGGCGTAGCTCGTAAAGAGCACCAACGAACCACCAGTCACGCGGTTTACACAGAAACGAATATAATCCGTTAGCGTATCCAATGCCAATTTAGCCTCCTTGGGCGATGGTAGCGGAACATCAGTCGCGACAAAAACTCGCATGTTACGCTCGAAATCAAAAGGCGACTTGACCGCTATTTTTTCCGCGTGATCAGCCCCCATCCGCTGCGCCAACGGAGTTATACTTCCGCCCATCGCCAGCGTCGCGCTGGTACAAAGCACACTCGTGCCGCAGCCAAAGAGATGTTTGCGCAATTCGGGGGCGACGTCGATGGGTGCACTGCGCAGTGCCACAATCGTTTGCTTACGTCCACTCCGCTCAGCCCAGTAGACGTGGCCAGGATTTCCAAGCGTGAGCCATTCCGTGAGACCGGCTTGAAGCCCGGTGATGCGCTGCTGCTGCTCAAGCAATTCGTCATGTTCGCGGCCGTCTTCTAATTTGTCCGCGAGTTTCCCCATCAGCCGATGCAGCGCGCCCAAGGGGCCGTCCAACATGGGTTCGGCTGCGCCGGTCTCGCGCAGTCGCACCATCGCCCGGGGCGTGAGCAGTTTATTGGTGATAAAATCAAAAAATAATTGTGCCGCATCGAGCGCGTCTAACACCAGTTGCTGCGCGGCCGGACCACCATGCTTCCGTAGCAGGCCGCGCTTGGTGCGGGGATTATATAGATATTTGAGCGCGCGATCGACACTGTAGCTGCTGAGGGCGAGGCCAAAATTATTGGTGGCGACTTCTGGGACGGTGTGGGCTTCATCGAGGACTAAAAAATCATCGGGGAAAATTACGCCGCGAGCTGTCGTATTCCCGGGCATTTTTGGCGGGGTGCCGGCGGAATTAATGAGCGCAAAGAGGAGGGCGTGATTAACAATCACCACCTGAGCGGACCGCAGCCGAACCCGCGCGCGCTGGTAGTGGCATTTTTCGCTATCGCAGTGCTTGCGGGAGCAAGAGGCCGCATCGGCATTGACAGCATCCCAGACCTCCGCCCGTGGGGGTGGTTTTAGTTCATGTCGTAAACCGGTGGTAGTCGACTTTGCCCACTCAGCGATGCGCTGTAATTCAGCGTAGTCGGCGTCGGCAAAAAGGGTGCTGCGATCAGCGAGGGCATGGCCGAGACGCGTGGGGCAAAGATAATTGGATTTTCCCACCAACACAGCCGAGCGAAAATCAGCGTAACGCGCGAGGGCCGGTGAGGCCTTAAAGACGCGGCGGCAAATCGGTAGATCTTGTTGCTCGATCTGCTCCTGAAGGGAAATGGTGTGAGTTGAAACAATCAGTTGGCGTCCCTGATCGGTTGCGTGAATCAGGCCAGGAATAAGATAAGCGAGGGATTTGCCGACCCCGGTGCCAGCCTCGAAAAGTAAGGGCACATCGTCGAGCATGGCCCCCGCCACGGCGCGCGCCATTTGGGCCTGTTCCGGTCGATGATCAAGTTGCAGGGCGGAGCACAACTGACCGGTGGGAGCGAAAATTTCCTGGGCCAACTCGCGCACGCGGGTTGGCTTGGGACCGGTCTCAACCGGCATTTCATTATCTTCGTTCAGCCCAATCATGGCGTCAGAGAGCGGGTTAATCCATGCGCCGCAAATCAATTTGCGGTCACGATTAATTCTCCTACGTTGCGGACTATGGCATCGCCCGCGACTTCAGAAAAAAACTGGATGGATGAGCTCGTCCGCTTCTTGCAGGCACAGCCTTCGGTCCGGGCTCTGCGGATTGATGCTCAAGCCCATAAGGTATCAATCGCCACCTTTGATCAAATTGATCTGGCGGATTTAGAGGCAAAACTCGCGGCTACGATTGCGGGAGTTGAAGCCCAGTTGGCGCATAAGTCGGCCGCGCTCGCTCCGGGGGGGTTCTCCCTGAAACAGGACGGCGGCACGATTGTGCTCGGGCGAGACACTTGCGTCACCGCCGAAAAAATGTGGCTCTGGCGCGAGATGGAATGGCCAGAAATTAAGGCCGATCCATCGCCTGCTGATCAAGAATGGCGTACGATTGCAGTCTTAGCGGCAATTTGCGGAATCGCCGGTATCGCTGGTTTTAGCGTGCACTATTTCTGGCCAGAGTTGAGTGGGCTATCGCGCGCATTTTTCTTGGTCGGGTTGATCGCCGGGGGGTGGGACGCGGCGGGTGATACCTGGAAGAATCTGCAGAAACGAGAAATTGATATCCATTTTCTCATGCTCGCGGTCGCGCTCGGAGCGACGTTGATCGGCGCTTGGGGTGAAGCGGTGATGTTGTTATTTTTATTTTCTGCCTCGGGTGCCATGGAAGAATACGCCCTTGATCGTACCCAGCGCGAGGTGAGTGCGTTGCTTAAAACTTCACCTAAGCAGGCGACTTTAATTGCTGCGGACGGGACGGAAAAAATCGTGTCGGTGGAGCAACTCCAGCTGCACGACCGAGTGCGCGTCCGGCCAGGAGAGGCCTTCGCAGCTGACGGGCTTATTTTAAAAGGGCGCAGTGCCAGTGATGAATCGGCCCTGACGGGCGAAGCCAACCCGGTGGAGAAGAATAAGGGTGATCAGGTTTTTAGTGGAACCCTTAATCTCTGGGGCGCGGTCGAATACGAGGTGGTCCGTTTGCCCGCGGAGAGCACCCTGCAGCGGATTATTCGATTGATACAAACGGCGCAAAAATTGAAAGCCCCAAGCGAGCGCTTCACCGATAAATTTGGAACAGGTTATACCTATGCGGTGATCGGGGGCTCGACCCTGATGTTCTTAATTTGGTGGGGGTGGCTTGATTTGCCGGCTTTCACGAATACGTCAGAGACGCGCTCGGCTTTTTACCGTGCAATGACTTTAATGGTTGTGGCGAGTCCGTGCGCCCTGGTTCTGTCTATTCCCTCTGCGATTCTTGCCGCGATTGCGTGGGGTGCTCGTCATGGGGTGCTTTTCCGTGGCGGCGCGGCCATTGAGAAATTGGCCGATATCGACGTCGTGGCTCTCGATAAAACGGGCACCTTGACCACGGGTGAATTGGCCGTGGTTGGCTATGAAAGCTTTCCGCCGGGGCGCGAAACAGAAGTTATGGAATTAGCTTATGCCTTAGAGGCTAATTCGGAGCATCCGTTGGCTCGCGCCATTGTCCGCGATGCCAAGGCGCGCGGGGTGCGGGCGTTAGAACTACAGGATTTTCAAAATATTATTGGGCAAGGGGTGCGTGGTAAATTTGGCGAGACGCAAGCCCTGCTCGGCCGTCGCGAGTTACTCGATGCGGGGCCCTTAGCTGGTTGGGCCGAGAAATTACCGCCAGCTGCCGCCGAACTATCCGAAGTTTGGGTGGTGGGAAAAGACATGCTCGGCCGGGTGCTGTTGCGGGATCAAATTCGCGTTGAATCCAAGGCTGTGTTAGCCACGTTGAAAAAAATGGGAATTCATACGGTGATGCTCACCGGTGATCGCCGTCATGCGGCGGAATCGGTAGCCCATGAACTGGGTGTGGGGGAAGTGCGCGCGGGACTCTCCCCAGAAAACAAAGTAGAAGCGGTCGAAGCGTTCCGGCAGCAAGGGCGTAAAGTGGCCATGGTCGGTGATGGGGTAAATGACGCCCCAAGTCTCGCGGCGGCCTACGTTTCCGTCGCTATGGGGGCACGGGGGAGCGATGCGGCCCTGGAGCAAGCTGAAGTTATTTTGATGCACGATCGCATTGAGAACTTTCTGGCGGCCCACCGGCTCAGTCGCCGAGCGAAGACGATCATTCGGCAGAATCTGACGATCTCGCTCGGCGTGGTAATTATCATGGTGCTGGCTACCGCCTTCGGGACGATCCCCTTGGCCGTGGGCGTGGCCGCCCACGAAGGCAGCACGCTGATTGTCTGTATTAATTCACTTCGCCTGCTCTTTGGGAAAAATGCTTAACAGCGGTGGGTGAGGTCAGTCTTCAATCCAAATTAAATCGCCGGCGCGAATTTCTTCAAACAGGGCGATGATCTCAAGGTTGCGCATCTCGATGCAACCACCGCTAAAGGGGGTGCCTAATCTTTCTTCATGATTAGTGCCGTGCATATAAATATAACGTTCGTAAGTATCAACGTCCCCGCCCGCGTTGAGCCCGGGTTCACGGCCGCGGAGCCAAAGAATGCGTGAGGTAATGAGGTTCTTAGTATTTTCCTCGCAGCCGAGTTCATTAAAGTGATGGCCGAGATTAACACGGCCTTTGAACACCGTGCCGGGGAGCGCCCCGGCACCAATACGCTCCGCTACTTCATGAAGCCCTCGGGGTGTTCCTCGTGAATCTTTGCGGTTGGAAGGCGGAAGCAAGGAGGTCGAGATGACATATGATTGAACTAAGGCGTCGTCGCGATAAAATCCAAGCAGTTGCTGTGCAATAGAAACTGTCATAACTCGCGCTGTCGGCTTGATTACCAAGGCCGCACACCTTTCTTTCATCCTTTGCAAAATCTTATTCATTGTGAGCACTAAATCTTATCGAGTTGGTATCGTCGGCGCCACTGGAGCCGTCGGTCAAGAATTGATTGCTTTGTTGCAGGCCCATGCGCTGCCGCTTGCGGAGCTCAGGCCCTTGGCTTCCGCTCGTTCCGTGGGTCGCCACATTATGTTTGGTCAAAAAAAGATTGCCGTGCAGGAAGCAACGCCCGCGGCTTTTGCGGATCTCGATTTTTCTTTTTTTGCAGCGGGTACCGCGGTTACTAAAAAATTGGCCCCCGAAGCGGTCAGCCGTGGGTGCCTGGTTATTGATAAAAGCTCGGCCTATCGGATGGATCCGCAAGTTCCGCTCGTGGTGCCAGAAATTAACGCAGAAGCTCTGCGGAACCATCACGGCATTATCGCCAGTCCGAATTGTTCAACGGCCATCGCGCTCATGGGGCTCTATCCCTTACATCAAGCTTTCGGTTTAAAGCGGGTGTTTTTTTCCACCTATCAATCGGTTTCCGGCACTGGCGCTGACGCCGTCGCGGAACTCGAGGCACAAGTCCAAGCTTACACCGCGCAGCAACCGCTGCCCCGCACGGTTTATCCCTATCAGATTTTCCAGAATCTCATTCCCCACATCGATTCGTTCGGTGCGGACGGATATACTGGGGAGGAGAGTAAGATGCGCGCCGAGAGTCGTAAGATTCTTGGTCTACCCGACCTTAAAGTCTCGGCCACGTGTGTGCGCGTGCCGGTTGTCCGAGCGCATTCGGTGGCCATTAACGCTGAATTCTTGCGTCCAGTATCGGTGGCGGCCGCTCGCCAAGCAATCGCGGCCTTCGCCGGAGCCAAATTAATTGATGAACCAGTTACCAATGCATATCCTACGCCGTTAGCTTTCAGTCGCCAAGAACAGTGCGGGGTGGGGCGGATTCGCTTGGATACGGCTCTCGACAATGGTCTCGCCCTCTGGGTCAGCGGCGACAATCTCTGGAAAGGGGCTGCACTTAACGCGATCCAGACCGTTGAAAAAATGATCGAATTGGGCCTGCCCCTGCGGGTTTGAGTTAGACTGTAGCCAAAGGGCGTTAATTATCCCTTGCCGGCTGCAAAATATTTCCGTTTCTTGGAAAACTGCTGGACGATTAGCTCAGTTGGTTAGAGCACCTCGCTTACACCGAGGGTGTCGGGGGTTCGAGTCCCTCATCGTCCACCAATTTATTTCCGCGGTAGCGAGACCAGCACTTACCCAGCCTATGCGAAAGTAGGCCAGCTCTGGTCGCGCCCTTGCTCATTTCATGAAAATTATTCTCGCCACACGCAAAAGCCCCTTGGCGCTTACGCAGACTGAAATGGTCGCAGCGCGTTTGCGCGAGATGATCCCTGGCGCAGAGTGTGAGTTGTTGAAAATTGTCACGACGGGGGATCGGCAAGCGGAGTGGTCTTTGGTCAAGCAAGGCGGCAAGGGGTTGTTCACCGCCGAACTTGAGCAGGCCCTGCTCCGCGGGGAGGCTCACGTCGCGGTGCATAGCTGCAAAGATTTGCCGGGCGAAATGGTCGCTGGGTTGGCCGTAGCCGGCTATATGCCTCGGGTCGACGTACGGGATGTGCTGATTCTGCGCGCTGGGGTTACTACCCCCGCCACCATCGCCACCAGCAGCCCGCGCCGGCAGCAACAGATCAAATTACTTTATCCAGCGGCGACATTCACCGAGATTCGTGGCAACGTTGATACGCGGCTCAAGAAAATTGCTAGCGGGGCGGCGGATGCGACCATTTTAGCAGCGGCGGGGATGGGACGACTGGGAATTAAAGATTGGCCTGGGGTAACGTTTCGTCCCTTGGCCTTAAGCGAAAGCGTGCCGGCCGTGGGGCAGGGGGCGATCGCGATTCAGTGTCGAACGGAAGAGGTGTGCCGTTTTGCGGCTGCGCTGGATTCAGCGACGGCGCGGACAGTTACTCTGGAACGGGCCTTGCAGGCGGCGATTGGTGGCGGTTGTCAGATGGCTTTTGCTGCACACGTCGTCGGCGAAACACTTTATTTTTATCATGAAAAAACCGGGCCGCGCACGTTGGTGCTACGCGCTACTGATTTTGCCGAGCCCACTGCGGCGGCCGCCCGTTTACTGGCTGAATTAAATTTCCATGTCTGATTCCTTAGCTATTTCCCTGGCGAACCGCCGCATTGTTATTACGCGTCCGCGCGACGCTGGTGCCGAGTGGCAGCAGCGGCTCGCGGCGCTTGGCGCTACCGTGCTCGAATTGCCGCTGATTCAGGTCACTAAGCAGGTTAACCTTGAGACGCTCGCGGAAGTGCTCGGCGAGTTTGGCAGCTACGAGTGGCTCATCTTCACGAGTGCTCACGGCGTAAAATATTTCTTTGAGGAATTTATTCGCGTGCACGAAGATATTAGGGCGCTCGGCTTAGTGCGCATTGCGGCGGTGGGGCAGGCCACGGCTGCCGCGATTCAGGCGTTACATTTGCGCGTCGATCTACAGCCGAAGCAGGCGAGCGCGGAAGAATTAGCCAAGGCTTTGATTGAACGGGAAGCCATGGATAGCGCCAAAGTGCTTGTGGTTACTGGCGATCGAAATCGTGAGGTGCTCATCGATAAGTTGCACGAGGCTCGCACCATTGTAGATCGACTGGTGGTTTATAAAAACGAGGAAACTGATCTCGCAGCCGATCCGGTCGCAGCCGAATTTCGACGATTGGGGGCTGACGCTATTCTGTTCGCAAGTCCCTCCGCCGCGCAGTCGTTTTTTGAGCAAGCCGCGTCCCTCAAATTGGGGCCCAAAGCTCAGCGTCCGTTAGCCGGTAGCATTGGCGCCACGACAACGGCGGCCATGAAACAACTGGGGTTGCCGGTCGATTTTGAAGCCGCCACGCCTAGTCTGAAGGCCTTAGTGGCGAGTTTAGGGGCCAAGTTGGGTCGCGGATAAGTTTTGCCCTGAGCCCGCTCCTCGGTGGAGAATCACCGCATGCAAGTTCCTTTTCTCAACCTGCAACCGCAACATCAAGCTCTCCGCACGGAGGTGCTTGCGGCTTTAGCGGCGACTTATGATGCGACTCGTTTCTGTTTGGGCGCTGATGTGGAGAATTTTGAAAAAGCTTTTAGTGGTACCTTCGGCTATGCGCGAACGCTGGGTATGAATAGCGGGACGTCGCCTCTGCATATTGCCTCGCTTTGTGGAGGGTTTGGACCGGGTGACGAAATAATTACTACCCCGTTTACTTTTGCTTCAAGTTGCTGGGGCATCAGCTACGTCGGGGCTAAGCCGGTCTTTGTCGATATTGAGCCCGATACGTGGTGCATCAGTCCCGCCGCGATCGCCCAGGCAATCACGCCAAAAACGAAAGGGATCGTGGTCGTGCATATCTTCGGTCAGCCCGCGCGCATGGATGAAATCATGACGATCGCCCGTCAGCATAATTTATTCGTCGTGGAGGACTGTGCGCAGGCTGTCGGGGCTCAGTATAAAGGTGCCCCTGTTGGGGGAATAGGTGATTGCGGCACATTCAGTTTTTATCCGACCAAAAATCTGGGCGCGTGCGGCGAAGGTGGGGCTTTTGTTTCGCGGCATGCAGCCGTGATGGATCGCGCCCAATTGCTCCGTGTGCATGGTTCACCTAAACGATATACGCATACGGCCGTTGGCTTTAATTTTCGCATGGATGGTTTTCAGGGTGCGATTTTGAATATTAAATTAAAGCACCTCGCTGCTTGGACTGCCCGGCGCCGAGCAATCGCGGCTCGTTATTTGAGCGGCATCAAGCGATCCGACGTGCAATTGCCCGTCGTGCCGGCTTACGGCGAGTCGGTCTGGCATCAATTTACCTTGCTGCATCCCCAACGGGATGCCGTGCGGACGCATCTCGAGAAATGTGGGGTGGGAACCGAGATTATTTATCCTGGCCCAATGCATTTGCAGCCCTGCTATGCGGAGCTGGGCTATCAACCGGGCCGCCTCCCGGTGGCCGAGCACGCGAGTGCGCAGTGCGTGAGTCTCCCGATGTTTCCCGAGCTCACTGATGCTCAAGTCGATCACGTGATTTCTTCCCTCAATGCTTTTTGAGCCGATCATTTTCGCTGAGGACGGAAATATTGCCCTCCTGTTATTCGCGGTTATTTTTGCCTCTGCCCTATCATGATTAATGGCATGAGATTAAAAGTCTGTGGCCTTACTTCGCTGGTTGATGCTGAGGCAGCCGATGCCAGTGGCGCCGATTATTTAGGTTTTATTTTTTACCCAGCATCGCCCCGTTACGTGTCCTTTGCGCACTATGAAGCAATGCGCGAACGTTTGCCGTTGCGTAAGAAAGTCGCGGTCTCGGTCGAGCCAGCGCTGGCAGATTTAGTGCGACTGCGAGAACTCGGCTTCGATCATTTCCAAATTCACTGTCCAGCACAAACGCCCCGCGCGGTTCTACAGGCCTGGGCGGATACCGTAGGCGCCGCACGGCTTTGGCTCGCGCCGCGGTTGCCGGGCGCCATGGCTATCTCCCCTGAGTTGCTCGCCATCGCCGGGACCATTTTACTCGATACTTACCATCCGGATAAAATGGGCGGGACGGGTGAGGCCGGTGATTGGTCGCAGTTTAAAGCCTACCGGGAAGCGCATCCGAACAAGCACTGGATCCTTTCGGGCGGGCTGGGCCCGACCAATATTTTAGCGGCGGTTACTGCCACCGGAACGACGTGGGTCGATGTTAATAGCGGGGTTGAGCAAGCTCCCGGCATCAAGAGCCCCGCAAAATTGCATGCGCTCAGCGCCGCGTTGCGCGGGCCGGCCTCCCTGACTTAGAATCCCGGCCGACCGCCACGGCTTTTCATGGCCTCGAGCTGGCGCATCATCTTCTGTTGATTGCCGCCCTTCATCATTTTCATCATCTTCTGCATCTGCTCGAACTGTTTGAGCAGCTGATTGACCTCGAGTACTTTGACGCCGGCGCCCTTAGCAATGCGGATGCGGCGATTGCCGTTTAAGACGCTGGGTTTGCGCCTTTCCTGAATCGTCATGGACTGAATGATCGCTTCAGTCCGCTTCATTTGCTTATCGGAATCATCAGGAAGCTGCACGCCACTCATGCCAGGCATCATTCCCATGATCGACTGCATGGAGCCCATTTTTTTAACCTGCTGCATCTGTGCGTAAAAATCTTCTAGGTTGAAGTCCGCTTTGCGCATTTTTTCGGCCATGCGCTCTGCTTCCGCTTGATCAATGTTCTCTTGAGCTTTCTCGACGAGCGTAACCACGTCGCCCATGCCGAGAATCCGCGAAGCGAGTCGCTCGGGGTAAAAAACCTCGAGATCGGCCATTTTTTCGCCGACGCCAATAAATTTTATGGGCACCCCTGTCACCGACTTAATCGAGAGGGCCGCACCGCCGCGGGCATCGCCATCCAATTTAGTTAAAACAAGTCCGGTGAGAGTGAGCGCCGCGTGAAACGCTTGAGCTACATTAACCGCCTCTTGGCCCAAAGCGCCATCGGCGACGAGGAGGATTTCGTCTGGCTGAATCTGCGCACTGAGTTGTTTAACTTCGGTAATTAAATTTTCATCGATCTGCAGGCGGCCTGCCGTATCGAAGAGAATAACATCCGCGTTCTGCTCGGTAGCGCGGACGAGCCCTTGAGTGGCTATAGCCGTGACATCTTGGGTGGTGCGGTCTCCGTAAAAGCCGAGGGTTTCCTGTTGAGCCAGGATTTCTAGCTGATCGATGGCCGCCGGGCGGTAGACGTCGCAGGCGATCACGAAGGGGCGAGATCCTTTTTTCTTAAGAAATTTGCCCAATTTTACAGTTGTGGTGGTTTTACCTGAACCATGGAGACCGACCATGAGCACTTTAAGCGGGCGGCGCGGTGCCAATTCGGTGGTGCCTTCGCCTAATAAGCGGACGAGTTCATCATTGATGATCTTAATGATCTGTTGCCCAGGCGTGACTGATTTAAGGACATTTTGTCCCGTGCACTGCAACTGGACGCGGTCGATAAATTCACGGGCGACCTTAAAGTGGACATCAGCCGACAAGAGCGCGGCGCGCACTTCTTTGAGGGCATCCGCCATGTTGGCTTCGGATAATTGGCCGACACCACGGAGGTTGCGCAGTGCGCCGGTTAGTTTTTCAGTGAGGCTTGCGAACATGAGAAGCCGGATTCTAGGTATCACTCGCTCGGCGACAAGCGGCAAGTATCGCTTGCCAGCGAGCCCCTCCGCCCCGAAGGTCTTGCTCAAATGATTCCCGCTCCGCGCACTGTCGCTATCGTAGGCCGCCCTAATGTGGGCAAAAGCCGTCTGTTTAATCGCTTGGCCCGTAAACGCATTTCAATCGTTCACGATATGCCTGGGGTCACCCGCGACGTGGTTAACGCTGAGGTTAAAGATGGCGGCTATACTTTACTCGATACCGGTGGCATTGGCTTAACCGGGAGCGACACGCCGGCGCGCATTACCAAAGCTTCAGAATTACAGGTCAGTTTTGCAATCGAGGCGGCTGGGGTCATCGTCTTTGTCATCGACGCTCGCGAGGGTGTTACCGCGCTTGATGAGCGGATTGCTCAATTACTGCGCCGGAGCAAAAAAACGGTGCTCCTTGTTGCCAATAAGGCGGACAGTGGTGAGGAAAAAATTGCCGAAGTTTCGAGCTTCTTCCGTCTGGGCTTCGGCAAGCCCTTCTACTTGTCGGCGGAACATGGCAACGGTGAAGCCGAGTTACGGGATGCAATTTTAGCTAAACTCGGGCCGATGCCTGAACTAACCGAGCTCGATAAGGAACGGTTGAGCATTTGTTTTGTTGGTCGACCTAATGTCGGTAAATCCTCGCTCAGTAATCGGCTGCTGAAAAGCGATCGTCTCATTGTGAGTGATCAACCGGGCACCACGCGTGACGCCGTGGAGCTTGATTTTACTTATATTAGTCGGGAAGGGAAACCGTGGCCTTTTCGCTTGATCGACACGGCGGGCATTCGCGCCGCCACCAAATTATCGTCGTCCGTCGAATATTTCTCTCGTTTGCGTTCCTTGGAGGCAATTCACAGCGCCGATGTTGTTTTCATGGTTTTAGATGCCATGGAGGGGGTCACGCAGCAGGATCAGTCGATTGCGGGCGAGATCGTTAAAGCGGCCAAACCCATTGTGATCGTCGTTAATAAATGGGACTTGGTGCACAAGGCTTTCAGTGGTGGGGAGAACTCAGCCGTCGAGAAATTTGCGACGGAGCGCGAGTTCCGTGAGCATTTTGAGAAAGCCATGTTTGAGAAATTATTTTTTACGCCCGGTGCGCCGGTGATGTTTGTGTCTGCGCTCACGGGTCATGAAATTACCCGCATGCTTAAATCTGCCCGCGCGCTCAATCGGCGCTTGGACACGAAGATCCCTACCGCTAAATTAAATGCTGCCATTATCCGCCTAGCCGAGCGGACGCCGCCGCCTAGCACCTATAATATTCGCTTCCGGATTTATTATGCTACCCAGACCAGTACGCGCCCCTTCCGAATGAAATTGTTCTGCAATCAGGAACGCAGCCTGACGGAGTCTTATCGTCGTTACCTTGAAGCGGGACTTGTTAAGGAATTCGATTTGGACGGCTGCCCAATTCATTTTGATCTCATCGGTAAGAAAAAACAAAGCGTGGCTGATCGTCTAGCGGCTAAAGGTCAGCGCCAAAATCTGGCGCGAGCCGAAACCGCCGGGGTCGATGAGGACGGGTTCGACGACTAAGCTATGCGGCGGATTGTTTTCATGGGCTCGGATGGCATTGCGCTGCCCGTCTTGAATTGGCTGGTGAGCGCGGCGCAGGATTGGGTGGAGGTGGTTGCTATTTTCACCCAGCCTGATCGAGCGGTTGGCCGAGGGCAAAAAATCTCCGCGAACGCTATTAAAACGTGGGCATTAGCGCAGGGCCTGCCTGTGCACCAACCAGTCAAATTAGGTAGCGTCGAACGTGAACAATTAGCCGCATTGCAGCCTGATATCACTTTGGTCATGGCGTATGGGCACATTTTACGGCCGGAATTGATTAACACCCCGCCCGGGGGAACCCTTAATCTCCATACCTCGATTTTGCCCTCGTATCGGGGCGCTTCACCAATCCAAACGGCCATTGCCTCAGGGGAGACGACGACGGGGGTCACTCTCATGCGTATCGTGCCTGAACTGGATGCTGGGCCAATTGCTGGGCAGGAATTAGTAACAATTGATTCGCTCGATACAGCGCTCGAGGTGGAGGCAAAATTGGCACAGGCCAGCGTGAGATTGTTGCAGCGTTTATTGCCACCTATCTTCGCGGGTTCCCAGATTTTCACCGAGCAGAATTCGGCGGTCGCAACTTTTTGTAGGCGGCTGGAAAAATCTGATGGTGGACTTGATTTTAATGCGCCTGCGCGAGTGCTGGCGGCACGGATTAACGGCCTCGCGCCTTGGCCGAGCTGCACTGTCTTGATCAATGGTCAGTTGATCAAACTAGGCTTGGCCGACGTGAGTAATTTAACCCAGTACCAGCCGGTCGGTGCGGGGGTGGTGTATGGCGCAGACGCCGCTGGGCTCCTCGTCGATACGGGGCAAGGCTTGCTGCGCTTGCGGCAAATGCAACGTCCCGGCGGTAAGATGCTGTCGGCGGCTGAATTTTTACGGGGTTTCCCGGTGCCCGCCGCGACTGCGCTGTCCTGCCAGATGATGGCCCCGCTCGTGGCCCCGCGGACCTTTTCACGCTCGAAAGGCTAAGGCTTGTTTTTTTCAAAGTTTTCCCGAACATAGCCTTATGCGTAGTAATTTATTACGAGCGGGTAGTTGGCTGATCGTGCTTACCACGGCCGGGTGGGGACAAACTTACTCCGACAATGTTCGCGTGGAATTAGCCAATCTCCGTCAGGATGTCCTGTTGCTGACGCAGCGGGTAGGTGAATTATCCATGACGGTGGAGCAACTTAATCGGGATAATAGTTCGCTCCAAAATAAAGCGAATCAAAGCTACGCAACCATTGAGCAGCTCAATAAGGCGGTCGCGGAGATTAATCGTACGCTGCAAGCAGGCCTGAGTGAACAAAAACGTGATACGCTTAATCACGTGAGCGCGCAAATGGAGCGACTCGCTCGACAAACCCAAGCAGCTATTGATGCTCTGGCAAAAAACCAGGCGACGCGGCCAGCGCTGCAAACGTCTTTTTCGGAAGAATTCCCCAAGGAGGGTATTAATTATACGGTCCAAGCGGGTGACACGCTTTCTGGTATTGCGAAAAAAAATGGGGCAAAGCTCAGTGATGTGCGCAACGCCAATAAAATTGCGGACGATACGCGTATTCGCGTCGGGCAAACTCTTTTTATTCCTCAGGGAAAATAATTATGGCTACTTCAAAATCACGACTGGGCCGCGGTTTGGGTTCACTTATCACGAGTGGAACTACTGCACCTAAATCAGCGCCGACTCCGGTCGGCACCCCGCTTGCCGCCCCTCCGATGGTCACCGATGGTCTCCCTGGCTATCGTGAATTGGCGGTTCATCTTGTTGAGCCTAATCCCTATCAGCCCCGCAAGGAATTCTTGCCGGAGGCACTCACGGAATTGGTTGAGAGTATTCGGGCCGAAGGTCTGCTGCAGCCAATTGTAGTGCGGGCCGTTGGTGAGAAATTTCAGCTGATTGCAGGGGAGCGCCGCTGGCGGGCTTTCCAGCTGTTAAAAATTAAAACTATTCCGGCGCGGGTGATGACTTCCAGCGACTCCTCTTCGGCTTCATTGGCGCTGATTGAAAATTTGCAGCGTGCTGATTTGAATGCGCTAGAGGAAGCTCACGGTTACGCCAGTTTGATTCGGGATTTTGACCTAACCCAAGATGCGGCGGCCCAGCGCGTGGGGAAGGGGCGGGCTTCGGTGGCTAATGCACTGCGGTTGCTTGCCTTGGAAACCGAACTGCAAGGCTACATCAGCAAAGGCTTACTGAGCGTCGGTCATGCAAAAGTTTTATTGGGTGTCGAAAATTCCCGTGAGCGGGTGGCGCTCGGTCGGCGCACTCTTGAGCAGGGCTTGAGCGTTCGGGCACTCGAAGAATTACTGCAGCATCACGGTGGTGGGTCGGGAAAAAAGCGAAAGATGCCGGCCGCGACGGCTACAGCGTTGTCCGATATCGAAAAGAAAATCACGTCGCATCTGGGAGCGCGGACGACGCTCAAGCATTCGCCAAAGCGGGGGCGCATTATGATCGAATATCAGGGGAACGACGATCTGTCCCGCGTGCTGGAAAAGATGGGTGTGCGCTTGTAGGCCGCGGAGCCACGCTTATTTTTTAGAGGCTAAGCTCGGCAGAAGGTTGGTCTTAACTAACCGACCATATAAATCCCGCATCGCTGATTCAGCCGCATCCTCTAACGCGCTGGCGGTATCATAGGATCGATTGAGTCCCCAGTGTCCACTGGCGTGCGGCCAGAAAATTGCACTGCTGCTAATTAGACCGAGATCTTTTTCTCCAGCTGCGCTGTGGATGCTAGCGCTGAAAGTGCAATCGGCGTGGCCGCTTCGTCCGATCCGCCATTCGACTAGGCGAATTACAATCTGGGGCACCCCTTGGGCTCCTAGAGTGCCAGCTTTAAGCTGTTCGATCCGGCCCGGATATCCTCGTTTCTGGAATATGTTAATTAACCGTCCCGCTAGGGCTTCGGCGATATCATCATCAAGAAAGGGGCGCCAAGTAGGGGGAACATCGATCGCTACTTGAAGGTCGACTGTTTGGATGGCTGGGTTGCTGGAAGCCGCGGGCAACGTCGCTCCGCTCAGCGCGGCGGTCGCAAGGGCCAAGACAAAACATAATCTAAAGCAAGGAGCTGGGCGCATGGTGGTGGATCGATACCCTAACACTCTGCCTACATTGGCTGATTTCAGCGATTTGGCAAATTTCTCTTATTATTCTATTCTGGAGAGAGCCGTTGGGCTTCACCAGCCAGGCCAGAACTTTGGTTGACAAAGCCCCTCGGACTACGTTTTTTTGCCTCTTTATGAGTCTGCTAATTGGTATTTTAACTTTTGTCCTGATCATCACTTCGCTCTTCTTGGTGCTCGTTGTCCTCATGCAGCGCGCCAAAACTGATGGCGGTATGGGCTCGGCCATGGGCGGCGGCAGCATGGAGTCAACTTTTGGTGCGGAAACTGGCAACGTGCTCAGTGGTGCCACCATTAAGGCAGCAATCATTTTCTTCGTGGTGAGCTTCACCCTTTATTTAGCTCATATTTATCAGTCAAAGCACCTAGTGGCTGCTGATAGTAAGCTGCCTCAGGTTATCAGTGCTCCGGCCGCGACGAGCGCCCCTGCGCCAGTAAAACCTGTAACTCCGGTGCCGGGTGCAGCAAAGAAGCCTTAAGTTTTATTTAAGCCCGGTTTTATACCGGGCTTTCTTTTTGGTGCTCCTCGCGAGCAATTGTCCGGCAGTCGCTGCCCCGCTGGAGCTGTTCCGGCCTCCGGCACGATTTATTTCTGGTAGTCGGCCTGATCAGACTGAGGGAGCCCGTATTCTTTATACCTTTCACCAAGCAGGAAGGAATGGGTCTTATTGGTTAGCGTTCGAACTTCGAATCATGCCAAGGCAGGGCGCTGATCGGATTATGATGGGCGAATTGCATGGTGGGAGTAATGCCCTTGGCCCCATCTCGCGTTTGACGTTAAAAATTCCTGACGGTGAGCAGCGCTGGCTGCTGCAAAGCGGTCCGCAGTCAGTGGCGTGGCGCTGGCCGGGTGGTTCGGGTGAGACAGGCGTGCTGACAAGTAACGAATCTTTACAGCCTATCGCCGGTACCGATCTAACCCCCTTTGATTTACAGATGCCTTTCCTTTATTGGACTGACTTTATTTATGAGGGCGTGGCGAAGGTTCGCGGGCGTCCAGCCCATAGCTTTCTGCTTTATCCACCAGTCGAGCAGGGCGCCTCGCTGATTAATTTAACGGGTGTTCGCGTGCTGCTTGATACGGAGTTTCAGGCGTTCATGCAGGCCGAGCTGCTCGGGTCTACGGGCACGATCACCAAGACGATTACTATACTTAATTTAAAAAAAGTTGGCGAACAGTGGCTGCCGAAATCAATCGATATTCGTAATCATCTGACCCGGGCTAAAACCCGCCTGACAATAATCGCGGCGGCGCTCGATGTGTTATGGCCCGAAAACTTTTTTTCACCAGCCCTCTTGGCCTTGCCCGCGCCGGCCGTGCCGCTTGCAAAGCGTCAGTCGCTCTGAAGCTATGTCGACTAAAACGAATCGGCCATTTCCACTGATCCTTGAAGTTGATTTTTTGGATCGTCTGCATGAACCGGTCCGTGATGGCCAGGCGGCGTCTGTGAGTGCCATTATTCGCACAGCGCTGGAGCGTTATGATTTCGAGAAAGTGATCGTGATGCACCCTCAGCAGTTACAAGTTTCGGTGCGTTTGCCAGGAGAGATACGTAAAAATTTAAAGCGGCTCGCGCGAACTAAGCACACCAGTATCAGTCATTTGGTACGGGCCGCAGTGGAGGCTTACCTCCCGAGCTTAGAAATCCCGGTCGCGGCTAAGCGTCAAACCGCACGGCGTAAATTGGCCCGTAAGCCGCAGCGCAAGGGTTGAGCGCTGCCGACGCGGTCGGCTGGGTAGCGGCTATGACATCATCATGGGCAAGGGTTGGCTTGCGTTCGGAAACATGGCTTAGTTATTTCTTTCACTATGAGTGCGCCTTTACCGCTGTCTAGTTGGGCTAAAAATATCTCGCCATCGCCGACCCTCGCGATTGATGCCAAGGCCAAGGCCTTGCAGGCCGCGGGTGAGGACGTGTGCAGTTTCGCCGCGGGAGAACCTGATTTCGATACGCCGCAATTTATTAAGGATGCAGCCATTGCGGCGCTGCAATCAGGTAAGACTAAATACGCACCGACCCCAGGAATCGAGCCGCTGCGCCAGGCCATCGCTGATCGTTATCTGGCGGAGTATGGTTACAAAATAACTTCCGGCCAAGTCGTCGTGTCGCCGGGTGGGAAATATTCCTGCTATCTCGCAGTTTTGGCAACTTGTAGTCCTGGGGACGAAGCGATTGTCCCTGCGCCTTACTGGGTGAGCTATCCCGAGATGATCAAGCTCGCTGGGGCGACCCCTCAGTTTGTCCTCTGTGATGACCGCGCTGGTTTTAAATTAACGCCCGCTTTGTTGGAAGCAGCCATCACGCCTCGGACAAAGTTATTGATTCTCAATTCTCCTTCGAATCCAACAGGTGCGATTTATTCACGCGCCGAACTCAGTGCGTTGGCAGAAGTTGCCGTGCGGCATAATCTCTACGTGCTCGCAGACGAAATGTATGAGCATTTAATTTATGACGGCCATGAGCCCGTAAATTTTGCGACGCTGAGCGCCGCCGTCGCGGAGCGGACCATTACGGTGGCTGGTTTTTCAAAAACTTACGCCATGACCGGCTGGCGCCTCGGGAGATCGG
>CAIOCT010000032.1 GCA_903856725.1 uncultured Verrucomicrobiota bacterium | reverse complement strand
CGCGAGGAGCGCGGCGACGAACCGGGAGAGGAGGAAGCGTAGTTTCATTGATCGTTTAGTATGCCGGCCGTCTATGAAAAACTCCAGCCGGAAGAGGCGGGGCGAAGCAATCGAGTGAGTGAGGCTGCCTTATCGCATTAAACAGCCTTTCCCATTTACTTAGATAAATTTTTTTTAGCGGATCTAACACTCTTTGATTTTATCAAATCGATATTTAATCTGCTCGTTTCAACTTTTAATGTGCAGCTGAGGCAATCTAGCTAAAATAGTCTTAGGGATTTCCTCTTCAGTTCTCGATCTCGTTAGCCAGTGACCCCAGCACCGCATCGCGGAAAATTGTGCGGCCCCCCCCGGCTACCAGTGAGGGCAGGCGCGACCAGCGTCAGTCTGAACCGGTGAGCGGAAACGAGGGGCGGGCGGGGGGACGCAGGTCGCGGGGGTGGGGGAATTAGGGGTGAATTGAAACCATGATGGATGGTGACTACTAAGACAACGCAGGGCGCCGTGCAGGGTGAGGTGATACAAACTTTTCTAGGCCTGACGCAAAGGTCTAGATTGTCAGCGATGAGCCGTATTGCTAACTCCGTAGTCCATGAATTCTGACTACTCCTGCTACCGTGGATACTGCTTCGTGCTTTTGGCTCTCTCGTTCGCGTCGGTGACGATGCGCGCGGCTGAGATGAAACCGGTCGAGCCAGCGGCCGATCCGATCAAGACGATGGTGGGTCGCCTTGAACTTGAGCGGTATAAAGCCACGATAAAAGGACTCACGCAGTTCGGCGACCGGCGCCAAGGGACTAGCCGTAACCGCGCGGCGCTCGACTGGATTGAGGCACAGTTAAAAAGCTACGGTTATGCGAATACTACGAGAATGAAGTATGAGTATTTTCCTGCGGATCCGCGTCGTCCGAGCGGCCCGGTGGCAACCGGAGCAACCGACGCTGCGCAGGGTGGCGGACGTTATCGCGGCGTTCGTGCCAAAACGGGGGTTAACCTAGATCCAAATTTGCAGCCCGACAAAAAATTGCGCGCGCTGAACTCTTTGCCTGGTGACATCGGGCCACGTGAACAAGTTTATTGCACAAAGATCGGCACAACCCATCCCGAGGAAATGTACATCGTAGGCGCACATTTCGATGGCCATGGATACGGCGAAGCCGCCAACGACGACGGCTCCGGCACAGCGATCGTGATGGAGCTTGCGCGGATCTACATGTCGCCCGACATCAAGACAGAGCGTTCAATTCGTTTTGTATTGTGGAATAACGAAGAGACGGGCCTCAACGGCGCGCGCGCCTATGTGGCGCAACGCGCCGCGCAGCAAGGCCAAGAAGTACCAGCTGGCTCCGGTCTTTATCCGGAGCCTAAGTGGCTCGGCATGATCCAGCACGATATGATGCTCTTCGATCACGGGGCCCCGCGGACCGATGGGACGGTTGCAAAAGACCAACGCCCCGAAGCCGACGTAAATATCGAGTTTCAGTCTACCGCCAAGTTTGCCGCTGGGGCGCAAAAACTCGCCTGGTTTTTCCACGCCGCCAACGAAGCCTACGCGACTGATTATCCTGCGGCTGTCGGGCCGCACATGACCAATACCGATAGCACGCCCTTCATGGATCTGGTGCCGGCGATCAGCTTGCGTGAAAACGAACGCGGTCGCGAAATCGGCGCCGGATGGGATCCGCACTGGCACCAGCCGACGGATAGCTTTGCGACGTTTAGCGACGCCGATTTCCGTCTTGGCCTTAACGCTGCGCAGACGACGCTCGGCGCCCTCAGTCGTCTCACGAGCGCCACGCTCACCAAATAATTCTCCAGCTCACGCTACCTCATGAAGCCGATTACCGAACTGCAACGTCTCGCCGCGCCGGCACCAGAACCTCAGTCGCTCGCCTGGGATGGTGCGACCCTATGGATGGGTTCTCGCGCGACGAAGAATATCTACGCGATCCAACCTGCGACGTGGACCGTGACGAGTGCAACGGCTGCGCCCGGCACCCCATGGGGCATGACGGCGGTGGGCAATGAACTTCGCGTAATTTGTGGTGAGACGGCGGAAGATCATCGCTTGATTCGGCGCTTCGTGCCGGGCGTGGGCTTCGATGCAACATGGGCGCAGAATTGTCCCGACGACACGGGATCACAACTCGGGTTCGCTCACGAAAAATTGCACGTCAGCCAGTGGTATCCGAAGAAAATTTTGACCCTCGCCGGTGACGGGCAAATCGAACGGGTGATTCAGCTGCCGCGTGGTATTTGCGGTCAAGTGTGGGTTGATGGGCTGATTTATCTCGTGACCACAGATGCTGAGGAGACGAACGAATATTGGCTGACGCGCGTGGATCCACGACCGGCAACGCCGGTGATCAAGGATGTCGCGCTCATTCCATTTCAAGCGCGGGCGTTGGCGTGGGACGGCGCAAAATTTTGGACTAACCACCGTGCGCAAAACCAGATTGTGGCTTTTTTGTAGGCGTGAAATTCAGTGAATTGCTACACCGAATGCGAACTCAATTCCTTTTTAGCGATTGAAGGTGAGAGCTAAATGCTACCCCGCCATATTGAGCCAGCAGTTGAGGACAGGCGCGACCAGCTTCAGTCTGAAGCGGTGAGCGGGGACGCGGGGCGGGGAGGTTGCGGGAGCTTGCTTATAAACTCGGGAGATAGGATGCTGCCGTAATGAAAATCCCGTATCTGAATTTTCAGACAATCGCGGGGTTTTTAATGCTCCTAATCAGTGGTTATGCTTACGGTGAGGAGCCGCTATTATTGCGGGGTGTGGTTTTTATGGAAGCGGAGG
>CAIOCT010000031.1 GCA_903856725.1 uncultured Verrucomicrobiota bacterium | reverse complement strand
GTCTTAAGGCTTGGGGCTAGAGGCGAAAGGCTAGATGCAGCACCGTTGTTGACTGCTATCAACACGGTGTTCGTCCTCAGTTCTCGCCACTGGGCGAAACAGAGGCGAATGAAAGGTCAGAGGTTAGAGGTAAGAGGGCCGATCCGGATCTCAGTTTCTAGATTTCTACTTTCCCCAGTTTCATCTTTTCCTCCCTCGCCCCTTCGCGTCACTTCGCACCCTTCGCGGTTAAAAATGTCTTGGTATATTCCGAATCAATCTAACCACGGATTGCACGGATCCGATCAGGATTAAATTTCCAGACCGCTGCCTCGAATTTATCCTGATCCCATCCGTGGTAAAAAATGCCTTAGTTCGTTTTTGTGTTTCTCGGGTTTTTCGTGGCCATGCCTTGGTCGGTTTCTGTGCCTTTTGTGGCGGCTCGGAGGTTGGGGCACTCCGAGCTTAGGCTTAAAATTAGGCCCCATCACCGCGCTCGGCGGGTGGGCTTACGGGCGGCGGGTCCAGCCGCCGCGGGATAGACCACCGGGTTTACGGGGCGCCGGGGCGGAGTGACTGCTGGGCTGCTCGGGCTGGCCAGGTTGAATGTAAGTGTGTGCTTGGCCAGCGCGCGGCTGGGCCGCTGGCGCGGCTGGCGGACGGGGCGCGGGGGCCGCGTGTGGGGCGGCATGAGTGGGCCGGGGGGCGTGCGCAGCGGCGGGGCGGGGGGCCTGGGCCGGCCGCGGGCCGGAATTGGCTTGGTGCCCGTGGTTCGGACGCTGACCGTAAGCCGGACGTTGGCTGTGAGTGGGGGCGGCACCTTGATAACCCATCGCGGGGCGCGGTGGCGGGGCGTTGTAATTGAAACCTTCCAGTTTTAATTGGGGTACTTTTTGCCCAATGAAGCGTTCGATGTCCCGAATTTCGCCTGCCTGTTCCGGCGTGGTGAGCGTGTAGGCCTCACCGACAGCTTGGGCGCGACCGGTGCGCCCGATGCGGTGAACATAATCTTCGGGATTCGCAGGAATATCGTAGTTAATGACGTGGGAGACGCCGGCCACATCGATGCCGCGTGCGGCAATGTCGGTGGCGACCATCACTTCATATTTGCCTGATTTAAAACCCTCGAGGGCTTCGACGCGTTGCGATTGCGAGCGGTTGGCGTGTAAGACGGCGACCGAGTGGTTAGCCGCTTTAAGTTTACGCGCGATTTTATCCGCCCCGTGCTTCGTGCGGGAAAACACTAAGCAGCTGTGGAAATCAGTTTTCTCGAGGAGCGCGACGAGGAGTTCGAATTTAAGCGCCGTGCCTACGGGATAAAAAGCGTGGGTGACCGATTTGTTAACGGTGCGGGCGACCCCGATCTCGATTCGGGCCGGATTGCGCAGCGCAAAAGCGGCGATGGCATTGATCTCCGGCGGAATCGTGGCGGAGAAGAATAGCGTCTGGCGCTCACGCGGACAGAGGCCGATAATTTTCTTCACATCTTTAACGAACCCCATGTCGAGCATGCGATCCACCTCGTCGAGGATGAGGATTTGCAGTCCATCGAGGCGTAACGTGCGTTCGTTGAGGAAATCCATCAAGCGGCCCGGTGTAGCGATCACGATGTCGGTGCCCGCTTGGATTTCACTGCGTTGCCGACCATAGCCGACGCCGCCGTGCACGACCGTGGCGCGAATGTCGGTGAAGCGGCCAAAATCGCGGAAGGCGGTCTCAACTTGGGCTGCCAGTTCACGGGTGGGTTCGAGGACGAGGACGCGTGGGCCGCGAGCTTCGTGTTTGCCGAGGCGGGCGAGCACCGGCAGCGCAAAGGCTGCGGTCTTGCCCGTGCCGGTCTGGGCCGAGCCAATGAGGTCGCCGCCGCCCATCACGACTGGAATAGCGCGGAGTTGGATGGGCGTCGGGTCGACGTAGCCCATGGCTTTGACACCGTTAACGAGAGTGGGTGGGAGCCCGAGCTTGGAAAATGGCATAGCGGGTTATTACCCAAGCAATTTCGCGGTAAGGCGAGGTTAAAGCCGCCGCTGCGAAATCCATCTCTCCGACGGCTTTCGAGTGAATCGCCGGTGGGTGGGCAGAGGCGTTTTCAGGTAAATGCATCAGCTTGGAGGAATAAGCTCCATATTTTCCCAGACAGCTGCACCCTGCGGGTATGGAAAAACGTCCGTTCAGTGAGCTCGGCATTTCGCCGGAAATTTTAAAGGCAGTCGACAAAATGGGTTTCGAGGAAGCCTCGCCCATTCAGACTGCCGTCATTCCGTTTGCCCTCGCTGGGCGTGACGTAGTGGGTCAGTCCGCAACCGGCTCCGGTAAGACCGCCGCTTTCGCGATTCCCGCGATCGAGAAAGTCGATCCCCGGTTGCGCAAAGTGCAGGTCCTCGTGCTCTGCCCTACGCGGGAGCTGGCCGTGCAAGTTTCCGAAGAGTTCGGCAAATTAGCTTTCTTTAAGAAAGGCGTGATGGAGGTGCCGATCTACGGCGGCCAAAGTTATGAGCGCCAATTTCGCGCCCTCGCGGCGGGCGCGCAGGTGGTCATCGGCACGCCGGGACGGGTGATGGATCACATGGAGCGCGGGACGCTGCAGTTGGATGCGCTGAAGGTGATCATTCTCGATGAAGCGGATCGCATGCTTGATATGGGTTTCCGTGACGACATTGAGCACATTTTAAAATCCGTCCCAGCGCAGCGGCAGTGTTTGTTTTTCTCGGCGACGATGCCGCGCATGATTCAAGAATTGATCAAGCGCTACACCCGGGAGCCAGAGTGGATTCGCATTGAGTCGCTCGCGCAGAATGCCCCGCAAGTGGAACAGATTTATTTTGAAGTCGATCGGCGTTCTAAAATTGAGCTACTGACGCGCCTCATTGATTTGCATGATTTCCGCTTCGGCATCGTTTTCTGCAGCACCAAGATCATGGTTGATGAGTTGGATGATCATTTGCACGCGCGCGGTTATTCGACCGACCGTTTGCACGGTGATATCACGCAAGCCACGCGCACGCGCGTGATGGATAAATTTCGGCGCCGTGGGTTTGAGTTTCTCATCGCGACGGATGTCGCGGCGCGCGGACTCGATGTCGACGATCTCGAGGTGGTTTTTAATTTCGATTTACCGAACGATGCGGAAGATTACACGCACCGGATTGGCCGCACCGGCCGCGCGGGCAAAAAAGGAATGGCCTTCACCTTTGTGGCGGGGCGCGAGCTCTACAAGCTGCAGAATATGATCCATTATGGTCGGATCAAAATCCGCCGGGAGCGGGTGCCCTCACTGGACGAAGTGGAAGAGGCCAAGGGTAATGTATTCTTCGAAAAATTGAAGGCGACTTTGGACGCCAAGAAATTCCGTTCACACGATCAGATGATTGATCGGTTGTTGGAGCAGGGCTACACCAGCACGGATATTGCCTCTGCGTTGATCCATTTGATGCAAGGTGACGCCGCCGAGCCGGTGAAACCACCGACGAAGCCCAAAGCTGAGCGCGTGGCGGCCAACGAAAATTACACACCCGCACCGTCGGCTGGGCCGGCCCCGGCGGCTCCGGTTGTTCGCCGCGCGCCCCCGGCTTCCGCGGCCCCAGCTGGCAGTGTCGAGCGGAAGCCGCTGCCGCCGGCCCCAAAGTCTGGCGATAAATTTGCGGCTCAGAAACGCACCTATGAGCGCAAAGCGCGCACGGGCCACGAACCTGGTTTCACGCCGGTTGCCTTTAATATTGGGCGTCAGCATTTGGTGACGCCGGCGGATCTCGTGGGCAAAATCGCGGGCGTCACCCGTTTGCCGGCGAGCATTGTAGGCGCCATCGATATTCATGATGACCACACGCACATTGATGTGGCCGATGAGCACGTGGCCGCCGTGGTAGCTAAGCTCGCGGGAATTCGGGTCAAAAACCAATCGCTGAAAGTGACGGTCGTGCCACCGGGCGGCGCTTAAGTTTTCACCGCATGAGATCGAGCTAGCGCTGAGGCTGGCCCGAGCGCAGGCGGCTACTTGACAGGGCTGGGGGGGCTCCTTATTGCTCGGGCCTTGTCGTCTATGGAAGCCGCGCTCGATCAACCGGTGCTCGTCTTAAACCGCCTGTGGCAGGCGGTGAATATTATTGGCGCGCGCCGCGCGTTTGCGCTGTTGGCCCGTGAGCACGCGCAAGTGGTGCATCAAACCGCGGACGCTTTTCAGACTTACTCGCTGCTCGATTGGATTGATTTTTCTGACTTTAATCCACCGCTTGAAGCGCTGGAAACAGTGCGGACAATCAATCGAAACATTCGGCTGCCGCGGGTGATTCTGCTGACTTATTTTGATAAATTGCCCTGCAAAGAACTGAAGCTGACGCGCAGTAATGTTTTCGAACGCGACAGCGACAAATGCCAATATTGCGGTCATGCTTTTGAGCGGGAGTTGCTCAATTTAGATCATGTGATTCCGCGGCATTACGGCGGCAAGACGACGTGGGACAATATTGTGTGCTCCTGCATCAAGTGCAATTCGCGCAAGGCCAATCGGCTGCCCCACGAAGCCCACATGCGACTGATTAGAAAACCGGTGCGGCCAAAATGGCGGCCCATTATTTCGTTAGTACTGGGCAACCATACCCACGAAAAATGGAAGGATTTTCTCGACGTCGCTTACTGGAATGTCGAGCTAGAGGAATGATTTTGGTGAGCTGGTTGCGGCTGGCGCGCTCCCTTAAACTGGCAGCAGCGGTAAAGTGAGTCGCATCGTGGTGCCCTGCGGTCCGGTGGCCGCCAGCGTGAGTTCACCTTGGTGGTCCTTCATGATGCGCTGCGCAATCGCGAGTCCGAGGCCGGTGCCATCGGCGCGGCCGGAGAGGAAAGATTCAAATATTCGCGGCTGAATGGCGGCGGGTATGCCGCTGCCAGTATCAGTAACCTCGAGTTGCAGTCGCGTCCCCTCCACCGAATGGCGGAGCGTGAGGTGGCCACCTTGGGGCATGGCTTGCACGGCGTTGAGTATCAGATTGAGCAGGACCTGCTGCAACTGCCCCTTGTTTCCGTTGAGGTATAGGACCCGCTCCGGGTTGGCGTAATGGCATTGAACATTAGCCTGCGCGAGTTTGGCGCGGAGGAGTACCAGGGTGTCGTCGAGAATTTCACTGAGCGCCCAGCGCGCGTGGAGGGCTGAGGAGGTGCGGCCGAAGGAGAGCACGCGCGTGACGATGGTTTCGAGCTGAGTGATTTTATCAGTGATCACTGCAAGATCGCGTCGGCGAGGGTCGGCGGGGCTGAAATCGAGGCCGAGCGTGCCGTGCAGCAATTTAATTACAGTGAGGGGATTGCGGATTTCATGGGCAATTTCGGCCGCGAGGAGGCCGAGGGTCGTCAGCGTTTCATTTTTCCGCAGTACTTCCTCCGTGTGAAATATCCGCGCGTAGAGACGGGCGTTCTGTAAAGCGACGGCGGCGAAGCTGGCCAGGGCGGTCGCGAGGCGCTTTTCGTGGTCGTTAAAACGATGAGCCTGATCGTAGAAAATGGTGAGTACGCCGGTGGGCAAGCCATCCAGCATGAGGGGGGCGGCTAAGGCGGAGCAGAGCGTGCGATCGCGGGGCAGATCACCGGCTTCGCTGTAACCAGGGCCATCAATATTTTGAAATTCCATTACCTTGCCGGAGCGAATGACGGCGGCGAGTAACGCGAGATCAACGGATACGGTGGCGGGGGGCAGGGTGAGACGCGCGGCAGCTGAATCACCCGTGGCCGACCACGCATGCAAGCGCAGCTCGCGACGCGTGGGGTCGTAGTCGTGCAAGAGGCAGAGGCGGGCGTTAAAAAGCGAACGACCACTTTGGGTGAGCGTAGCGAGGAGTTCTTCGGGGGCGAGTTGCGTGACGAGCGAGTGGCCCAATTCTACGAGGGTGGTGAGCTGCGTGGCATTGGACCTTAACCGCTCTAGTTGCCAGAGGCGGTGGAGCACCGCGCCGGCCTCATCCGCAAAGCGCTGGAGGCGCATCAGCGCGGCCTCATCGAAGGCGCCACAGCGATCGGCATCGAGATTGATGACGCCAATGGTCCGACCTTCGGCGATTAAGGGCGCGGCCATCTCGCAGCGCACGTTAGGCCGCGCGGAGATATAACGAGTTTCAGTCGCTACATCGGGGACGAGCAGGGCTTTCGTATGCAGAGCGACCCAGCCCGTAATGCCTTGGCCAGGACGCAGCGCAAATTTACCGGCATCAGCGGGTAGGCCTTGTTGAACGCTGATTTCCAGCTGACCACTCTCCGCGCTGAGCAAAGCCAACGAGCCGCTGTCGGCCGAAAAGGCCCCCATGATGATCGTCAAAATGTCGCGTTGCGCGGTGGTCGCTGCGGTGGCGCGAACGGCAAGTGAGGCGAGGCGATAGAGCACGGCCGCATCGGTGGCCACGATTGCTTGGGGCGTGGACGCAGAGCTCATCAGCTGGCTTGCTCCCGGGCTACGCGGTGCGGCGGCACGGTCAGCTCGTTAAAAATAGTTATGCCCAGTTCCATGCCAAAAAACTAGAGGGAGGAAACGGTGATTCGCAACCCGTGATCTTGCGCGTAGCTTCAGGGATTGGCTGGCGGCGGCGTGATGATCGCACGGAGGGTGTCGCGCAGCGTATGGAGGCGAGCGGTATCATCCGTGGCGCTTGGTTGGTCGGGCTCAATATAGAAAGTATCAATCGCCACACTCCGCTCGGTGCTGATGCGGGCAAACGTGGTGTCGTAACCATGGTCTGAAATGGCTTTGACGAGTCGGTAGAGCAGCCCGATTTGATCGTGAGCTTGAATTTCCACGATGATGCGATTGAGCGTGAGCTCATGGTAGACCTCAACCGTGGGGGGGAAGCTCGCGGGGATCGCTTGGGTAGGGGTGAGGTAACGGGTAGCGTCCGCGAATTTCTTGGCTTGGGTCGCGATCGCCGGCAGGAGGTCTCGATTATTCATCAAGGCGTCTTCAACGGTGGCCGCAAAGGTCTCCATTGCTGACTGGCTTTGCACGAGGCCGCGCCCCGGCTCGACAATATGAAAAGTGTCGATCGCGATGTGGTCGGAGCGCGTCGTGATACGGGCAGAGAGAATGCTGAGCCCGGCCACGCTGAAGGCGCCGGCTAATTTATAAAATAGCCCCGCCCGATCCCAAGTGACTACGTGCACCGTGGTGTAGCTGCGATTAATATCATCCTGCCACTCAATGATGGGTCGCAATGCGCCGACTGAATCAGCGGTCGCGATGGATTGCAGCAGGCGATGCACCATCTGGATGTGCAAAGTAATTTCGGGGGCTTCCGTTTGGGTGAAATAGCGCTCCGGTAATAAATTAAAATGAGCGGTGATTTCATCCGCGCTGATGCCGGGAATCGTCTGGGTGATGAGGATTTGCCGCGTCATTTCCTTCTGCTCCCGCAGTCGAAGTTCGACGGTTTCGCCGAGTGTAAGACGCTCGAGGGTGCGATCAAATAGCGCGCGGTGCAGGGAATCTTTATAGCCATTCCAGAGGCTCGCCGAGGTGCCATTCGCATCGCAGAAAGTGTGCACGTAGAGATAGCGCAACCGATCGGGGTCGCCGACGATTTGGGCAAAGGCAGTCGCGGTTTGGGGATCATCCAAATCGTGCTTCTGCCAGAAGCGTGCCATCACCAGGTGATTTTTTATAATAAAATTCACCACGTCTTGGCTGTGGGCATCAATTTGCAGGCGTTTTAAAACCGCGGCAGCGATGACGACGCCGCTCTCTGCATGGCCCTGAATGCCTTGGCCTTTGCCGATATCATGCAGAAGCAGGATGAGGTAAAGGAGGCTGGGTTGCGCGGTCTGGTGGAGTTCGTCGCGATATTTTTCGGCGCTCGGGCCGGTGGGGGTGAAAAGATTATCGAGCTCGCGGATGGCGCTGAGGGTATGGATATCGGCGGTGTAGCGGTGATAATATTCGTGCTGAACGAGGCAGGTTAGCGGTTTGAACTCTGGCAGGAAGCGACTGAGCACGCCTAGCTCGTGCATCAAGGCAAGCGGCGGATAGACGCGGCCGGTTTCTTCCAGCATCGTGCGGAAGCTCAGATTAGCTTCGGGTGATTCGCTAATTTTTTTGGTAACTAATTTGAGCGAAGCGCGAATCAGCGCGGCTAGATCGACATCCGGAGTGCAATCGAGCTGTTGGCAGTGCCGAAAGACGCGAATGAGGCGGACGGGATCATCTTGGAAGATCGTCGGATTTTCTGCGGCGAGTTCCCGGCCGCGAACGATAAAACCGTCCAGGCGCTTCGTGCGTTCGGAGCGCCGGGCGAGCAGGAGGTTTTTTAAAGAGCCAACGAAACCGGGGCGGGCCGCGATGGTGAGGGCGAGGCGTTGTTCGATGATTTTCGAGATGCGGTAGATGATCTGCGCGTGGCCATAATAATCCTGCATGAAGGCTTCGACCCGATCCAACATGGCGGGTTGGGCGTAGCCGAGCTGGGCGGCGAGGCGCGGTTGAATTTCCAAGTTGAGCACATCGGTCGGATGCTTGCTCATATAATGGAGTTCATTGCGGACTCGGAGCAGAAAATGATAGGCGCGTTTGAAGTCGCGCAATTCACCAGCTTGGAGGTAGCGCTGGTCGACGAGTTCATCGAGCCGGGTAACCCCGAGGCGCACGCGTGCCATCCAGAGGGCATTCTGATAATCCCGCAATGCCCCGACCCCATTTTTAAGATCGGGCTCCTGCATAAAAACCGTGTCACCGTGTTGGAGGCGGCGGCTGCCTTGATCCGTGAGGCGAGCGGCGATGTAGCCTTTGGGGTTTTCTGTGAGGTAATGTTGGCGGTAAGTGGCCGCGAAATTTTCGTAGAGTGATTCTGAGCCTGCGATGAGGCGCGCTTCGAGTAAGGACGTTTTGGTGCGAATATCGCGACCCGCTTCGGCGAATACCTCGGTGAGCGTGCGGGTGGAGTGGCCAATTTTCAGGCGCAGGTCCCAGAGTGGATAAAGAATTTCATTGGAGAGATGCTCCTGGAATTTGGCGAGGTCCTTGGCTTTTGCCGTGCTCGGGTAGAGGAACATCACATCGATATCACTGAGGGGATTGAGTTCGCTACGACCATAGCCGCCCAAGCCGATTAAGCAGGCGGGGGTGGGGGGCTCGCCGTGTTGCCGCCGCCACGATTCCAAGGCGTAGGTAAACAGAGGCTGGAGGAGTCGATCGATCTTAGTGGCGATCGCCGCCACAATTTTTTGGCCCGGCTCGCCCGCTTGGTGTTTAGCCTGAATGCGCTCACCCTCTGTTTTCAGGTAGGCCTGACAAGCAGCCAGCCGTTCTGCGGGGGTGCTGGCGTTGGTAAACGCGGGCAGATTACGAGAAGAAGGAGATGGGCGGCCGGCCATGGGAAAGCCTACATGTACCGTGCAACGAGCGAGGGGGAAGCTGGAAATACTGAATGTAAACAGTTCTTGCCGCCGCGCGAGCGATGGGAAACCTGCAGGCATGATTGGCGGCATAGATCATCTTAACATTGTAGTGGCAGATTTGCCTCGCTCGCTAGCGTTTTATAGTGGGCTTTTAGGTTTCGTGCAGACGAAAGAGGCTTACCTAGAAGGCGCTTGGATTGATCAGATTGTGGGTCTCTCTGGAGTGAAAGCCCACGCGGTGTTTATCGTTTCACCGGGAGGCGAGCCGCGGATCGAGCTGTTACAATATCTAGCCCCCGCGGGTTTGGCGTTGGCAGAAAATTCTCGAGCGAATACGCGGGGGCTTCGGCATTTTGCCCTGCGCACTTCTCATATCACGGCCCTCGTTGCTCGCCTCCGCGCGGCTGGGGTAGAGGTCTGGGGTGAACCCACGGACGTGCCGAGAGGCGTGGTGGCTTTCGATCAAGGCATCAGCGATAAGCGGCTCGTTTACTGCCTCGATCCCGACGGGGTCATTGTCGAGCTGGCGGAATACCAGTAAGCTGAGTCTGAAAATAAAGCCCTCGGCTCAGAAACAGGCCTAAAATAATCTGGTTGACGGGTAAATCGGGAGTCGAATACTCCGCCTCTCTCGCGGGAGTAGCTCAGTTGGTAGAGCACCACCTTGCCAAGGTGGACGTCGAGAGTTCGAGTCTCTTCTCCCGCTCCATTTTCGCTAAGCCCCGATCAACCATCAGGTTATCGGGGCTTTTGCTTTGGGCTGCAGCCAAGCAGAAATCATGGTGCATTAAAGGGTTAGCGATTTGGGTGCAGGTACCAAAACGGGCGAGCGCATCGTTTGCCCGGTGCTCGGCGAGGTCTGCTGTGCGACCTTTGAAAATCTGCCTGGAGGCATAATGAGCTTAAGCAATCGGCACGTGGACATGCAGGCAGTCCCGCGCTGAGGCTAATTACCTCTTAGCTTTAGTCGCGGGCCTATGGGGCGAAATCATTTGAGCGGGAAAATATTTAGGCACGGGTGGGAGCAAAATAGTCGGCATGACCTGTTGATGAGAAATTACATTTACTTGTTTTCCCCCTGCGGTGAAATCACGCTGACTTCGCGGACTCATTTATCCGGTGGTCTCCTCTCGTGAAGAAATCTCCCAAGTATCAAACTCCGAAACTACCGGCACCTATGAGTGTTGTCGCCGGACCTTCGCCTTTGAGTCGGCTGCGGGAGTTTTGTGGATTGGAAGGTGGGGCCACCTTCATCGGGGCGCGGTGGTTAATTTTGCGGGCAGTGGGATTTTTATTTATCGTCATCTTTGGGGGCATCATCACGGAGAGTCGGGCGCTGCTGGGGCCGGCAGGGATCACGCCGATCGGTGAAACGCTCACGACGCTGCTGCGACAGTCTGCCAGCCCGCTGGTGGCATTTTTAAATGCGCCGGGACTTTTTTGGCTAAGCGACGGTCTGGGGATGATCGTGATTTTGCAGTGGCTGGGTATGGCGGCGGCGATCGCGGTGACGCTCAACCTCTGGCCGCGGTGGTCGCTGTTTGGTTGCTGGCTGATATTCCTTTCTTTCACGTCTTCCTCGCCCTTTTTTGCGATGACGCAGCCCGATCCATTGATCTTGGAACTGTCGTTGCTCTGCTTGCTGCTCACCCCGGCGGGATTTCGCCCAGGTTTAGCGGCGGCGGCGCCGCCGCGGCGGATCGCCGTCTTTGCGATCCGCTTCATGCTGTTCCGTTTGATGATCGAGGCTGGTCTGGCTAAATTTGTTTTTGGTGGAGCGATGTGGAGCGAACTCACGGCGATGGATGTCATGTATGCCACCGCGCCATTTCCCACTCTGCTGGGCTACTTGTTGCACCAGCTACCGCACTGGTTTCACGTGCTCGAGATCGGGATTACTTTTATCGCGGAATGCCTAGCCCCGTTGGTGATGATTTTCGGCGGCCGTCGCTGGCGCTGGTTTGCCTTCATCGCTTGGACCGTGCTCCAACTGGGCATCCAGCTCACCAATAATTTTGCATGGCTCAATCTTGGCGCCATCGGCCTTGCCGTTATCTTAATCGACGATGCTATGTTGGTAGCGGCCGCGCAGCGCCTGCGCTGGAGTCGGCTCGCGGTCTTGCTCCAGCTACCAGTGAGTCAAATGTCACGGCCGCCGTTGAATGTTTGGGCTCGGTACAGCTTGCGAGCCGCGCTAGGGCTGCAGTTCGCGGTGAGCGGGTGCGCTTATCTCATAGCCCCAGCGAGAATTCCCCTAGCAAGTGTGCCCACAATGATCGCGACCCCGCTGAGTTACGTTAAGCATTTTTATGGAGCTAATGGCTACGCGCTCTTTGGAAATTTGCCGAAGGTGCGCAACGAAGTCGAGCTGCAGGGCTCCAATGATGGCGGCGAAACTTGGCGCACGTACGAGTTTCGTTATAAAATTGAGCAGCTCGATCGAGTGGCTCCTTTTGTGGCGCCGTGGTATCCGCGGTTCGACGCGATTTTACAGAATGTCCGTGTCACAAATTCACGGACCGAGCTTTATGCCGCAACAGCAACGCGACTGATCCAGCGAAAACCCGCAGTGATGGCACTTTTCAGGCAGGATCCTTTTCCTGAGCAGCCGCCCACTGCGATCCGCTTTGTCGACTATCGCTATGAGATTAACAACTTGGCAACTTGGCGGGCCACCGGTCAATTTTGGCGCCGGACCCTGATCGGCGATTGGCAGCCGATGGTTTATCTTAACGAACAGGGAGCGGTCGTCGCTGATCCATGAAAACGAGCCGAGTCCATTTTTTAATTTATGGGTGGCTCCTCGCCGGGCGGTTGCTGATTAGCGGGAATGCCGCATCGACGCTTTTGACGCCAAAATTTGATCCGGCGCGCAGTCATGTTTCACCGGCCTTCCCTTTGGTCGGACGCCCCTTTGTTATTACCGATCTTGGCTTGGACATGCAGGCGATCCCCGCCGGGAAATTTGTAATGGGCAGTCCGGCTGGCGAGCCCGGGCATACGCAGCTCGAAGCTCCGCAGACAACCGTGACTATTACTCAATCATATTGGCTAGGTCGTACGCCGGTTACGCTCGACCAATGGCGGGCTATTATGGGCACGGACTTGCTGGGGCAGGTTAAAAAATATTTCACCCAACACGAAAATCCCCGGCAACTTCTCGCCGGCACGCAAGGAGATGTGCCGATGTATTTTGTGAGCTGGGACGATGCCCGTGAGTTTTGCGTTAAGTTGACTACGCGCGCGCGCGCGGAGGGTTCCCTGCCGGCGGGTTACGAGTTTACGCTGCCGACCGAGGCTGAATGGGAATACGCTTGTCGCGCCGGCACGACGTCCGCGACCTATGCTGGACCCGTGCACTATTATGGAAGTAACCATGCCCCCGTGCTCGATGGCATCGGCTGGTATGCGGGCAACAGCAGTGTTGGCTATATTGGGGCGGGCTGGGATACCTCGAGTTGGGCCGGTAAACAATACCCTGGTGGCCAAGCGGGTGCACGTCGAGTGGGGCTAAAACAACCCAACGCATGGGGGCTCTACGACATGCTCGGCAATGTTTATGAATGGTGCCTCGATTTTTCCAGCCCTGCTCTTCCCGGTGGCAACGTCGTGAATCCGGTCGGTCCGACAATGGGGCTTGATCACATCATCCGCGGAGGCAGTTGGCATAGCGACGCGATCTATTGTCGTGCCGCGAGTCGCAAATGGAATGGACCGAGTAGCGGCCTGCCTTTTGTTGGCTTCCGGTTGGCACTCGCCCCACGGAAGACTCCGTAGTGGACGATGTTTTTCTGGGCGATCTACCTCTGCATTCTCAGCCAGCTTGTGCCGCCGCTCGCTTCACTGATGATTTTTGGTGGCTTGCTTGGACTCAAGCAATCGCTGGCGTAAGCGCGCCGTTGCTTCGCTTAATTGGGCAAAGGACAGTTTTGATTCTAGAGCTTTGAGCCTCAAGTCAGAGCCAACATCACCCCTCACCACGGCCTTACTTAGCAAAGCATGTGCTTGCACGAGGTCTTGGGCCACCCCTTCGCCTTTGGCGTACATTTCGCCTAATTGACACGCCGCTTCAGCATTTTCTTGCTCATCAGCCAGGCGAAATAACCTTACAGCTTCTGCAGAATTTTTCGGCACCCCTCGGCCCTCGGCGTACATGATCCCCAGATTACATTCTGCTTCAGCATCGCGGTTGTCTACCGCCATGAGGTACCAGCGTACAGCCTCCGTATAATCCTGTGTGGTGCCTGTACCATTGGCATACATTAAGCCGAGATGAGATTGAGCGTCAGCCATCCCCTGGGTGGCTGACTGGCGGTACCACTTGACTGCTGCGGCATAGTCGCGTGGCACCCCTGAGCCTTCTTCATAAATTAAGCCGAGGTGGAATTGCGCCTTGGCTCGGCCTTTTTCAGCTACTGGGAGCAGCCACTTCACGGCTTCAGCTCCGTTTGGCGGCGCCCCTGCACCTTGCGCGTAAGCTAAGCCGAGCGAGTATTGTGCCTCAAGGTTTCCCTGTTCCGCCGCCAAGCGCCACCACTTCATCGCGGTGGTAGCGTTCTGGGGCATGCCGTATTGCCCGTTGCTGCAGAAATCGCCCATCCACGTTTGGTATTGAGCATCACCGGCTTCGGCTTTCTTGCTCCACTCAGCCACGATTGCAGCATCCACTGCAAAGCTAGGCGAGGCCAAGCCCAAGCAGCTAAGAATAATACTCAGGGTTAGGATTAGTCTCATGTTGGTCTGCATAAGACGTAGGGGGGGGTACAACAAAATACACTATTATTAATGGGGTCCCTTCGCCTAGCGCGGAGGCATGGACATCCCAAACGACTCTGCGGGCGCTTGCAAATTCAACTCTTTGGAGGCTTTTTATTTTAACGAATGAGCCACCGCGCACTTGGGGTGAGCGGAATTAGCTCAACAGTCATCCGCTTGAAAACATATTTATTTCTCAGTGCTCTGTTGCGAAATCGTCAATGGCTATGGGCAGGGGTGATCCTCTCAGTTGCCTTATCCGGTGCGTGGGCTGCTCCGGTGAGTGACGAGGCAGCGTTGTTGCGACTCACGCACGAATTTGAGCGCACACTTGAGGGCGCGGGTGATCGGCCCGCCTTGGGGGTGCTGCTGCATCCTAACTATACTTACACGGGTCCTGATTTACCGGCGGCTAAATTAAAACAGGCGGACCGTGTGATCCGTCGAATTGCGTTGGGCGGCGGGCCAAGTCATGAAGTGGTCGTTCGGCTGACGGGGCCAGTGGCGGTGGTGACGGGCAGTTATAGCGCCGCCCAAGCTTTGGCGCGGCCGCGTTTCTTGGTGCATGGTCGTTTTACGATGACCTGGGTGCAGGTCGACGGACAATGGCAGCTGCTCGCCGAGCATCGCTCGCTCAACGACGAACTGGAGTGGGCGTCGTTAGCTGCCAAGCAGCCCGTAGTGGTGATGGATAAATCAGAAATTTTTGCAGCGACCATTGAGCGCCGTGAAGAGGGGTACACCGAGACGCAGGCGCAGCGGGGTTCGTTGCCCAGAAAAATTGGCCGACTATTTCGGCCGTATGAGGCGACGCAGATCGGTTACACTTTCGATGAAGGCGACGACGCATTCATGGATTTTAAATTCTCCACCATGTTTCCGCTGTACCATCAGGGCTATCCTGACCCGATCCGGCGGAGCACGGGGGAAAAGTTTTGGCGATCAGCTGGTTTTACGGGACCTAATGTTTATGCCGCCGCGACGGTGCGCGCCGGGCAATATATTGAGACCCGGCCGTCATCGCCGGTGGTGGCCAAACGATTCAACCCGCTCCTCGCCGTGCGCTTTTGGTCGACTAATCAGGCAGGGCCGGAGTCGGAGGAGAATTTTCTAGAGTTTGTCTACGGTCACGAAAGCAACGGGCAATTTATCGCCAGTCGGGAGCGGTTCGAAGAACAACTGCAGGTTTATCTGAACCAAGCACACGATGCATCGTCGCCAACCAGTGCGACGATTGCCGAGAAAACAGCGTATCGTAGCACCCGCGACAATATCAGTCGGGGCTGGGATTACGTGGGACTGCAGTTTGCGCGCGACTGGGATGCTGATTTGTCGTGGGCGCCAGAGTCTAAGCTCTCCTTTCGGGCACGGTTAAATTATTTTCTGCCAAAGGGCGCGCTGCAAGGTCCGGCAGAGGAGTATAATGCTTGGGAGGGCGATCCAGAGGGTAAGCAGCGGCGCCGCGTGGATGGTCTAACCTTTCGCTATGCACTCACGGTCGCGACGCCACGGGGTAATGCTCCGCTCGTCGGGTGGGAGCGATTTTTGCAATTCGAGCGGCGCTATGTAATGATCTGGACGACCGGCTACGAGGATCCCTTCAGGTATAATACGATAAGGCTCGAGGCGGGCTTGAAACTCGCTGGGCTGCCGTTGATGGCGTGGTACCGCTACGGTTACAACAGCGACCTAATCGACTACTACCGGCGCGATCATAGTGCCGGGCTGATGCTTTCGTTCTGGAATTTCTAAGCGAGCCGTCACGATTCACTAATCAGTCCAAGCCGACTCTAAACGGCGCGCGGTTTGTAATATAATGTATTACAAACCGCACGAGGGGGAGGAGCGGAAAGACGGAGGCGGGGGGAGGGAGGCGGAGGCGGGGATTACGGGGTGCGCTGGGGGGGTGGTTGGTGAGTGGTAACTTGGTAGCGGGCGCCGGTGTCGTGTGCTGGCTCATCGCGGTGTCATCAGGTCCCGCGTGAAAATCAAAATGAATTCCGAGAAAACTGTCGGCGTATTTTAGCCGCGGGGGCGTCGGCGGCTCGCCGTGCGTCTGAGTGCCGAGCAATCACGCTGCGAGCAGGCAACCAGCACGAGACGAAGTTTTCATGGGAGTAAATTATTTCACGGCAAATTTTAATCAGTGGCTAAGAGAGGTGCACCCGTCGCGGCATCGAACACCGTCGTGCTCCGCGGCGGGAGGTTGACCGCAATCGTGGGTCCGTGGGGCAGATGAAGTTGGCGCGCGCCGCCGTGCAGGGTGTGCACCATCAATAGGCCATCACCCAGCAGCGTGGCATCATCGTGATCGTTAATCACGTGACAGCCCGCGCAGCGACCCAGGGCGCGGAGGAAAGTCGGCTCGGTCGGCGCCAGGGCGAAGGTCCACCAAGTCGCCGCCGCTGTCTCACGGCGTGCCGCGCTCACGCTGCCATCGTTCCAGCGTCCGATCACGTGTTCGGCTGGGGCCGTGTAAGCGGGCACGTGTTTCGGGGCCTCGAGAATTTGTTCTTCCGTGGCGCCATTCAATTGTAGCTGAGACGTGGGGACGTTGGCATCGCGCCCCGTCGTAGGAATGCCGCTCAACGCAGTAGCGAGCGCGGCGCCAACGTTCTGCCCATCGCCCCAACCGGCATAACCAGTGAGCGCGAGATGGCGTCCGCCGGTCGCGAGCTGGGTGCTGATGAGGTGGCGCTGCGCCTCTGTTAGAATTGGGGTGGTGCCAAAAATAATCAGGCGAAAAGGCGTTAGATCCATGGTCGCCAGTTCGCCGATGAGCGCTTCATCAAAGACGAGTCCCGAGCGATAGAGTCCCTCGAGCAATCCATCCATGCCGCGCGCGGAGAAAGGATTGGGTCCAACGGGAGGCTGGGCGCCAAATTTGAAACCTTCCAAGGACCAGCGTTGCGCCACCGTGTGGCAGAAGGACCAAGGGTCGTGGATCACGAGCGTATCGGCAGGACGCGTGAAAGGATAAGCGTGCCGCGCCTGAGCAACGCGGTGAATGGCGGCAATTTCCTGACTTAAGCGCGGATCATCCCACCAGCCGACGTTGCCGTGGGAAGCAAAAGCAGGGGTGCCAGCCACCATGCCGAAATCATACCACCATTGGCCGCCGCCCCGCAGAACGGCTTGCAGCGTATTGCGCCGGAGGCAGGCGATATCATCAGCGGGCGTGGTCTCAAATTTTTTGTCCCACGGACAACCCACCAGAAAAGTCCCGTGATCATTTTCATCGAGCCACAATTTGCCCGCGCGCCGCACGCTGCCTAAAATTCCGCGGGCATGTCCCGATCCGCCCATCGCGCGAACTTTTTCGGTATAGGATTGCGGCGAGCAGAAGCAGTCGAGGTGCGGTGAGGCCAGGACTTTATCCATGGCCAAGTGGCTGCCAGCGGCATTGCGACCGAATTGGCCATAAAAATAACCTTGGAAGGCGGCTGTTACAATCGGGCGCGGCCAAGATTTTTTAACCGTCGCGGCCAAGGATAGCAGCGCGTCGGCCATCGTGGTGTGGAGCCACGTAAAATAATCAATGACTGCCTGTTGTTTCTGGGGATCGCGCAGGGGGCCGCAGTCGGCGCGTTCGCGGGCCGGCGAGTCGGGTGGCAGCACGGCGTCGAGGCGAGCCGTGGGCTGGTGCCAAGCGCGCGCGAGTCCGGCATCAGTCTCGTAGCGAGCGCGCAACCAAGCGCGGAAGGAACGCGTCGCGGCGTCGCCGGTGTCAGGGTCGTGATGGAGAAACCCAAATTGGTGCCACTCGCCATAGAGCCCGTTCGCAATTTGCAAACAGAACAGTGCATTTCCTTCGGGGGTGGCGGCGAGCTGAGAGCAGAAGTCACGCAAATGCGCGGAAGCCCAATCGTGCCAGAGCCGTGAAGCGAAACTCGCTCGCACCGGTTGATCGCCATCGCTGCCGAGCGGGCGACGCAGTCCCCACTCGGGCGATGCGTGGGCGCTCACATCAGCATACCCGACGCATTCCTCCGGATGGCGCGCGCACCACCAAGCCGGCGCATTCACGTGCAGCCGCAGCATGACGACGGCCTCCGGACATTGGGCGAGCACGCCGGCGATTTGTTTGCGCGCGAGCGAAATATCAAGCGGGCTGTTTTCGGTGAGCATTTGCTCGAACCAAACATCCAGTTGAAAAAGACGAACGCCTTGAGCGGCGAAGAGACCAATATTGCGGGCCGGCACTTCTTCCCAAGACCAGCGAGCGCCAGGGCAATCACTCAACGCATAGATCAGGGGCGTATGGGCCACGCCATTAATTAACAGGGTCGGTCGATCGTGTAGCAGCACAACCGAAGAGGCAACGGGCTCAGGCATGTGCTCAGTTAAAAATGAAGTGGTGCGTGAGACGATTGAAAACGAATGAAAATTAAATAGGGAGTTTTCCTTGTTTTTTGATTTCAGAAATATACTCCGCCAAAAAATTTAAGGCGTCTGGCTAGTCGCTAGAATTATCAGCCAGATTAATTGACCCGATTTATCCTGAGCTCTGGCCGGCTAGATTAGCCGCGAGCTTGCCTTACGGTTGGAGCGCCGGTGGGGGCGGGAGGAAATAGGTCTCCCAAAGGCCAAAAATAAAATCTGCACCCATGGGGAGTAGGTTGTTCGTCCAATTCTGTTCGGTGATTTTCCCCATCGACCAGCCACGGTAACCGGCTTGGGCTTTGAAGCGAAGATCAGCCATACCCACGCTCATGCGTCGTTCGATTAAATCGCCGCCGGCGGATCCCTGCCATAGGCCGAGTAATTTCAAGGTGGTGGCGGTGGGGAGGTCGATCATGGCCCCTTCGTAGGCATAACCAAGGCTGGTGCGGAGTCCCCGCCAGTCAGTGGTTTCAAATTCATGCAACATGCCCATTTGCCCCTCCCAGGGGGAGCGGGTCGCCGCGGACGCTTGGTTAAGTAACTGCGAGCTAAAGGTGGGATTAACTTCAATCTGGGTCCGCGTGATGTGGGAAAAAAGACGGAGCGCTTGCGTGCGATGCAGCGCCCAAGGCTCATGCAGCGTCTGGCCATTTAAGGTGAAGGGATGGCGCACGCCCGTTCCCGTGCTCAGCACGCCTGGGGCCAGCGTTTGTTCTGCAGGGACGGCGATCGTCCCGCCGTGCATCATGAGTCCGCGGATCGCGGGATTACGCGTCCAGCAGCGTTTAATGTTTTGAAAATTGGCCGCCTCTAAGCGCGCGATGAAAGCGTCAAAATCGAAATGCGAGAAAAAATCATTGAGCTCGTCTGGACTAAAATAAAGAGAGGCCGAGATAATGACCCCGACGTATCCTTCCACGTGATTGGGGTTCCAGCTTTTATGGTAGACCGAAGCTCCGTCCAGCAGGAGGTAGTAATCGTTATCGTCATCGAGGCAAAAATGAGCCGCGAGCGCGAGGGCCTGCATGAGCAGATCAGCGTGCGCCTGCTCAGTGGCGGACAGTTGTGACCAGACTGCGGGAGTATTTTTTGCGAGCAGGAGGGCGTGAGCCGGTACCGCATGCGTCCACCCGCCCAGGCCGCCTTGGGCTTCTGGTTCGCGGGTGCTGCCATCGGGGTAGCGAGTGGGCGTTACTAAAAAGGAGCGGAGTTTTTTGGCCAGATGGCTCGCGAGTGACTGGCCATCGACGAGGGCGGTGGGTGATTGATAGGCGGCGATCGCCGTAACCTGGAGGGCGAAGGTCTCGCGCATTTCTCGAGAGCGTTGCAGGTCGACAAATTTCCAGCGCGGCGGCGCGGTGCGAACAGCCAATGTGATGAGCTCAGTCGGCAACGTGGGCAGCGCCGCGTGGGGGGCCGCCGTCGCGACGAGGCCGAGCAGGAGGCTGAGGCAGAAAGTTTTCATGAGGCGAAGAAGGGGGGCAGATGCGCTCAAGGCCTAGGCGCGGCCTCGGTGATCTGAAGCGGGCCAGGCTCGCTGCGGGTTAAGTCACCGCGAGTAACGCGCGGTAGAGCGTCGTCGCTTGAGCGAGGGCTTGGCGATTCAGCCATTCGTCCTTGGTGTGGGCTTGCGCGAGTTGGCCAGGGCCGAGGACAAGTACTTGGGCGCCCGCGGCAGCATAATGGCTGGCATTGGTGGCGTAGGGCGCACCGACCGCAGCGGGATTTAAACCTTGGGCCTGCAACACGGGTTGCACCCAAGCATGCAAGCTGGCCGAGCTTTCCGGAGGTAGCGGGGGGGCGAGATATTGGTTGTCATGCTCCACGGCTATTCCGGCGAGGGCGGCGTCGCGCTCAGCGAGTACTTGGGCGGTCGTTTCCCCCGGCACCAAACGCCGGTCACACGTGATTTCACAATAATCGGGAATGATATTCACCGCGGTCCCGCCGCGGATAACATTGATGCTCGCCGCAGCGCGGCCCGTTAGTGGGTGCGCTCGCGTGGCGAGGGGAATGAATTTTTCTTCGAGCGCGGTGATGACGCGGAGCATGCCGGTAATAGCCGAGCGCCCTTTGGTGGGATCGGCGGAATGCGCGGCCACGCCCCGCGTGATGCTCCGCCAGCGGAGAGCGCCGTGATGCGCGATGACGGGACGCAGTTCGGTTGGTTCGCCCACGATGATGCCGCGGAGCCGTTTAAATTGAGCTAATTCCCCCGCTGCGAAAGCGCGCGCTCCAGCCATGCCAGCTTCTTCATCTACAGAGAAAATGAGGCCAGCATTGCGCGGTCGCTGGGGTTGTTGGGCATATTGTTGCAGAGCCCATAGCATCGCGGCGCCCGAACCCTTGGTATCGCACGTGCCGCGGCCGTGTAATTTATCTCCGTTGATCGTGAGTGCGAGCGGCGGCACGGTCATGCCATGGATACTCACGGTATCGAGATGGCTTTCGAAAAGCAGCCACTCCGCGGTGGGCGCCACCTCACAGGTAATCAAAAGATTGTACGCGCCGGAATTTTCTACCGCACACCGGCGAGTTTGCAGGCCCCACTGCTGGGCAAGATTTTCCAAGTGGGCCGCGAGCTTCGCTTCTCCGCCAATCGGTCCGCCAAAATCGGGATTAACCGTTTCGATTGCCACCATCTGACCGAGGAGTTCTTCACAGGATTGCGGTAATGGAACTAATTTCATGGCGAAAAGGTTAAACGGAGACAGTGAGCACTTACCGCAGCCAATGCGCGCGGTGTTTAGCCACAAAAGCGTCGTCAGTTAATTCTGGATAAGCACGGCAGACGCGGGAGAGCTCTGCCGCTTGACCGGGGGAGAGCACTTCGGCGGGGTTCAGGCAATGCACCGATTCCACCAAACCTTGGCGGCGCAATACTTCCAAGATGCCGGGGATGCAGCCATGAAAACGGTTGGCCGCATCAAAGAGAGCCGCGTTCATATCAGTAACGGCAGCAGCTTTGGCGAGCCAAGTGGCGTCGAGTTGCGGTTGCCGAGCGGCCACTTGGGCGGCTTGAAAAAGTTCCACCGCGGCGCGGGTCCACACTCCCCAGTGGCCGAGCAAACCTCCAACAATCCGGCAGGTGACGGGGCGGCCGTCGTGGGTAAAAGTAAAAGGCGTTAATAAATCCGTAACGATGGTGTCGTCGTTCCCTGTGTAGAGAGCGATATCCGTACGCCCAGCGGCGACCACCGCGCGAATCACATCGAGGGTCTGGTAGCGATTAAAGGGCGCCATTTTGATGGCGACGACTTCGGGGATTTCGGCGAACTGACGCCAAAAAGCATAACTAAAAATGCGACCGCCAACCGCGGGCTGGAGGTAAAAGCCAATGACCGGAATAATTTTTGCGATGGTGGCAACATGCGCGAGGATGTCCGTCTCTGACTCCGTCCGGAAGGCGGCCATGCTGACGAGACCAGCGTCATAGCCAAGGCCTCGGGCAAATTCTGCTTCGGCCGTAGCGGCTTGAGTGTGGCCGCAAATGCCGGCAATGAGCGCAAAGTCGCGTGGAGCCGTGCGTTTTTCGGCGGCAATCGTTTCGGCCGCGAGGGTGAGCACCGGGCGAAAAAGATTATGTTGGGGATCGCGAATTTCAAATTGCGTCGAGTGCACACCCACGGCCAGACCCCCGGAGCCTGCCGCGAAATAATAACGCGCCAGGGCGCGTTGAGGTTTCTCCGAAAAACGGCGCTGCGCATCGAGGGCCAGCGGGTGGGCTGGGATGACGTGGCCGGCGAGAAGATGGGAGCGAAGATTCATGCTAGTGGGATCTCAGAATTGGCCGCTGCGAGTTTCAAAGTGGGTGGGTTTACCAAGCAAGCGGCCGTCCGCCTTCACGTAGGCCGTGACGAGCTCGAGCATGCGAGGCACCGTCATGAGGGGCGGGCCGAAAAGTTGGAGCGATTCGCTCGCGTCGGCAATCCAGGCCGTGGGGGCTTCTTGCCCGCTGATGATCGGCGTGCGTTGGAGTTGGCGGCCAAATTCTTCTGCGAGCGCGCGGATGCTCAGTTTTTCTGGGCCGGTGACATTCAGCAGGCGCGGCGGACTCGCCGTGTGGGCCAGACTTTGGATAGCGCGGGCGCAGGCATCGCCTTGCCAGATGCAATTTAACCAGCCCATCGTTACATCGACGGTTTCTCCGCGGAGTACCTTGAGTGCCAGATCGACGAGGACGCCGTAGCGCAGCTCGACCGCATAGTTCAGGCGAAACATTAACTGCGGCGTTCCATGTAGTTTAGAGAAATGGGTAAACACGCGTTCTCGGCCCACGCATGAACTGGCGTATTCACCTAGGAAAGCGACGGGTTCGCGTTCGCTAGCGCCGGGGCCGTTGGTGGGCATGAAGGGGTAAACACAGCCGGTAGAGAAAACAACGATACGGGAGGCGTGGAAATGGTCAGCGACCAGCGCGGGTACGACGGTATTTTGAATCCAAGTAAGTTCGGGTGCGCTGGCCGTTCCAAATTTTTGCCCGGCTAAAAATAAGACATTGGGGGTTACCGGCAAAGCCGCCACTTGGGCGGCGTCAGCCAGATCGCACGACAGCGTCCGCACGCCGAGTGCTTCTAAATCAGTCCGCGCTTCGGCGCGGCTAAAGCGGGAAACTCCCGTGACGCTGGCCTCTTTCCGGCCGGCTGCATCGAGGGCTCGGCGCAGCATGACGGCAGTGGTTGTGCCCATTTTACCACCGACCCCGAGGATCATGAAGTTACCAGGGAGATGAGTAACCGCCTCAATCACTCCCGGAGTGGGGGTCGAAAGGAGCAGTTCAATCGCGCGATCGCTTTGCGGGAGGGTGGTCATGATGAGGCGAGCGGACGTTGGGCGATAAAACCGCCGCTTGCCAGTGGGAATCTTCGCGCCACGCTGATGTCACTTAAATTGAGCTGCTGAAATTTCATGCGCATCATCGACGTCCATACCCATCCGATTCTCCGTGAGGACCAGCGTGGTCCCGCGGGGGCGGCGCAATTAATTCGGCGGGCGCGGGCCCACGGCATTGGGCATTTAGTGGCTTTGGGAGATGTGCTCGCATTTAGTCGGATGCAGACGGCGGAGCAAGTGCAGGTGATCAATGATGAGACGGCGGCGTTGATGCGTGCGCATCCTCATTTCGTTACCGGCTTTTGTTATTTAAATCCCTTGCTCGGCCCCAGCGCGGTGGAAGCTGAAGTGGCGCGCTGTGTGGCGCGGGGTTTTCGAGGCATCAAACTGGAGATCGCCAACAATGCGCGCGATGCCTGCATGGCGCCGGTGATGCGAGCAGCGGAGCGGCACGGGCTCGTGGTCTTACAGCATGCATGGAGCATGACGAATATTCACCAACGCCGCTTCCACACTGACCCCGAGGATGTCGCGACGCTGGCGCAGCGTTTCCCACGAGTGCCAATTATTATGGCGCATTTAACCGGTTGCGGTGTGCGCGGTATTTTAGCGGTGAAAGATTGCCTCAATGTGGTGGTCGATACTTCGGGGGCTGCCCCAGAAGCTGGTCTAGTAGAATTTGCGGTTGAGCAACTCGGCGCGCGGCGCGTGTTGTACGGTTCGGATGCTCCGGTTCGCGATTTTGGCGTCGCGCTTGCCCGCATCACCGGATCACGGCTGGATGCCCGCACCCAACGCAGGCTGCTTCATGATAATGCCTCTGCTTTACTGCGCCTTCCATGAACTATCTCGATGCTAACACTTGGATCGGCTCTTGGCCGTTTACTTTTTGCGACTCGCATACGGCGCGTTCCTTACAAACTCACTTAAAGCAGCATGGGATTCAACGGGCGTTAGTTTCACCGCTCGGCGCAGTTTTAGCGCCAGCACCGGGGCCTGCCAACCGGGAGCTTTTGCGTACGACGCGCGGTTTAGTGGGTCTCATTCCTGTCCCCGTCATCAATCCCGCTTTAGCTAATTGGCGCGAGGAATTGGCCTTGGTCGCGACCGATGCGCGGGTGCGCGCCGTGCGGATTTTGCCTAATTATCATGGTTACCGCTTGCGAGCCCCGGGGGTAAATGAACTGGTCGCTGAACTCACCGCACGGGGGTTACGCTTGATTGTGCAAATGCGGTTGATCGATCATCGGCATGAATATCATGCCATGAAGATCAAGCCCGTACCCGCGGCCGATTTGGCCGCGCTGCTGGATCGGCACCCTCGACTAGCGGTGCTCGCGAGTGGCTTGCTGCAGCCTGAACTAAGAAAGTGGCTACCCCTTTATCCGCAATTATTGGCCGATCTCACTTTCGCGGAGTGGTATGACACTCTGAATCATCTTCGTGAGAAAGTAGCGGCGCGTCAGCTCGCCTTCGCTTCGCATACCCCGTTGTTGATCACCGCTGCTGCGCGAGCAAAATTGGATCCGAGCCCGCGTTCCCAAGTTGAGCGATTGGCGATCGCCTCAGGCAATTTGGACCGCTGCCTAGCTTAAGCGTGCGCTGGCCGCTGGGCGGCTTTTCAGGCAGCAGGCCTTCGGGAATAGCTAAAGGGGATTCCGCGAAAATAAATGCCCCTCAGCGGAGGGATCGTCAGGAGATTTCAGGAATTATGCCTCCATTTTAGGCTGATTGGGACGATGTGCTGAGGAACATCGCCTGTCGGTTGATGTTGAGCACCTCCCTATACCAACACCTCAATAATATAGGTACTCTACCCTACTAATTGTTGTTGCAAGCAATTTTCGTCAGGCTGAAATACGACCTCGTTCAGTGTGCGCCGACCTAGGCCCAATCTTCAAATTATCCTGACACCCCCATGACCATTTCAAGACGCATCGTTCTCTTATTAATCTTTCCTGTCTTGGGGTTTATCTTCTTCGCCGTGTTGACTTGGCAGCATTTGGACAAAATTACGGCAGAGGATGCTGAGTTTCAAAACCACGTCGTCCCTAGTTTGAGCACGATCTCCCATATCGTGCAGAATATTAATATCATCAATGTATCGCGGCAAGCGGCGCTGATGAGTATTAACCAGGATGAGCTGGCGAAAGCCTCAACAGAATCGACTGAGGCATCCAAAGAATCTTTACGTATGCTGTCGCAGTACGAAAAGGGCCAACTGGATCTCAAGCGTCGTATCGCGAATGAGAAATTTCGCTCCTACATCGAGGAGCTAATCCGGCAGTCCTCAGAAATTTTTGCGTTGAGCGCAGCGGGTAAGCGAGCCGAGGCGGAGGCATTACATAAACGATCTTTCGATATAGTGAATGGGAAAATTAGCCAATCCATTGATGGTTGGCTGGAGTTTAATAAAGTCAGTACCGAAGCGCGTACTCAGTTGATGATTAGTGAGACTGACCGGGCCCACCTTGAATTGGCCCTGACAAGTTTTGGGCTGATCTTCATTTGTGGTTTTATTGCTTATCGGTTGCATCAAAACGTCATATCGCCAATTCGTTCGGTTCAGCAATCGGTGGAAGCAATTGCCGCGGGCAATTATTCGCAGCCGGTGAATCGGCTTTCCGCTCTGGATGAAACTGGCCAATTAGCGCGGCAGGTGGACGTGCTGCGCCGCGTTGCGGAGGCACAGGAGCGTGATCGCGCCGTGAAAGCCCGCATTAATCAAATCATGACCGAGCTGTATGCTAATCGTGATCTGGTTGATTTTGAACAACGGCTTCTGACGCAGCTCGCGACTGATTTAGGTGCCCGGCAGCTTAAAATTTATCGTCTAGAAATAGGGCAAGATGAACTCCAGTCGGTGGGGGATTATCCGCTCTATCAAGAGGCTATCGAAAATGTCTGGCCGCAAATTAAAGAATTCGCGCAGCAATGCGTGCGCGAGCAAAAGTTGCTGAATATCCTGCCGGCTCATTTGACTCCGGCGCAAACTCGGGGGGCTGATCTTTATAGCCCTGTGGCCTTCCATCCCATCTTGTCCAATGAAAGGACGCTCGGGGTGCTTGTGGTGACGTCGGGCGACACGCTCGATATGCGCGCCGCAGAATTATTAAAAGAATTGCTGCCGACGGTCGGCAGCATGTTGGCCCAGTCAGAGCTTACGCGCCGTAATCTGGAAAAGGACCTCGCCCTGAACCAACAACGCCAGCAATTGAAATTGTTTCTAGATACAGCGCCTGTTGGCGTAGTCATGAACGTGGCAGGGGTGGTCAAATTTGCTAATCCTCGCGCCCAGGAGCTTGTTGATTTAAAAGTAGGCGGCTGCGCGCGAGCCGGTGATGTGAATACCGAGGCCCGTGAGCACGTGATGGCGCTCTTAGAAGCAGACGGGCTGGCCCGCGATATTGAGACTAAGATGCGTGGCCCCGATGGGGAAATCCGCAGTATTTTGGGCACTCACCTTAAGATGGACTATGAGGGCGAGCGGGGTGAACTCAGTTGGCTGACCGATATCAGCAAACTCAAGGCCATTGAAGCTGAGATCAACCGAGCCAAGGATTTGGCTTTAGAGTCTACTCGGGCCAAGAGTGATTTTCTCGCGAATATGAGCCACGAGATCCGCACTCCGATGAATGCTATTATCGGGATGAGCTATCTGGCTTTGCGGACCGAATTAAGTCCGCGCCAGCGCGGTTATCTTGAGAAGGTGCACAAGTCGGCAGAAAATTTATTAGGCATCGTGAATGATGTTTTAGATTTTTCAAAAATTGAAGCGGGCAAGCTCACGATGGAGAAAGTGAATTTTCAGCTCGAGGACAGCACCGATGCTTTAATTAATTTGGTCGGGCAGCGCTGCGAGGAAAAGGGGCTAGAGTTGCTCTTTGATTTCCATCCTGACCTGCCCACGGCCTTGGTGGGTGATCCACTTCGCTTGGGGCAAGTGCTGACAAATTTGGTCAGTAATGCCCTGAAGTTTACCGAACAGGGTCAGATTATTGTAGGCGCAGAAGTCGTCGAAGAAACTCCCACTGATTTGGAATTTCATTTTTGGGTACGCGACAGTGGCATCGGAATCGCCGCAGACCAAGTCGAGCGATTATTCCAAGCCTTCACGCAAAGCGACACTTCCACCACACGTAAATACGGTGGCACAGGGTTGGGGCTAGCGATTTCTAAGCAACTCGTAGAATTGATGCAGGGTAAGATTTGGCTGGAAAGCGTAGTCGGGCAGGGCAGCACCTTTCATTTTCATATCCGCTTAGGTTTCCAGACGTTGGATAAGCCCACGCGCATGTTATCGGCTGATGAAATGTCGGGCCTGCGTTTGCTCGTCGTGGATGATAATCCGGCAGCGCAAAAAATCCTGGCTAATCTCGCCCGCCATTTGGGCTTGGCAGCAGAAATTGCCGAGAACGGAGCGGTTGCGCTCCAGATGATTGCCGCGGCAGAAAAAACCACGCGGCCCTTTGATTTTACCTTAATGGATTGGAAAATGCCGGTGATGGATGGCCTCACCTGTTTACAACAACTGGCTGCGGTAACGACCGTGCGCCGGCCGGCTAATATTATGGTGACTGCTCACGGACGACACGATGTGATGGAGGCCGCGGGGCGCATGGGCGTGCGGCTACCGTCGGTCTTGATTAAACCAGTGACGGCTTCGACGCTCCTCGAAGCGATTGGTGCTGCCGTGGGCAAGACGGCCCACGTTGATACTCATGTTGCCCGCAAGGCTGATCGCCTGAATGAATATTTTCAGCAATTGCAAGGGGTGAACTTGCTTTTGGTGGAAGATAATAAAATGAATCAAGAGCTCGCGCAGGAACTGCTGACGCAAGCCGGCATCGTGGTCACCATTGCAGACCACGGGCAAGCGGCGCTCGACCTCCTCGCCCAAGGGCTGATTTTTGACGGCATATTGATGGATTGTCAGATGCCGGTGATGGATGGATACGTCGCCACGAAGAAAATTCGGGCTAATCCGGCTTTCGCTGCGTTGCCAATTATCGCCATGACGGCCAATGCCATGAGCGAAGATCGGGAAAAGGTCCTCGCGGTCGGCATGAACGATCACATCGCTAAGCCGCTCAATCTAGATCAGATGTATAGCACGATCGCTCAATGGGTGCGACCTGCCAATCCACCGGTCGCCGCCGTTGTTCCCTTGTTGGTCGCTGCGCCAGAGTTAGCTCTCAACTTACCGGGCATTGCTACTGCCACCGGGTTGGGGATCAGCATGGGCAATGGGAAGCTTTATCGAAAGCTCCTGCTCATGTTTGGGGAAAGCTATAGCGAGGTCGTCACCCAATTTTGGCTGGCGAGTGCCGATGCTGACTCCCAGGCGGCCGCCCGTTATGCTCACACCCTCAAAGGCACGGCGGGTAATATTGGGGCGCACGGCGTGCAAGCTGCGGCCGCTGAATTGGAGGCGGCCTGCGAGCGCGCCGCCAGCAAAGCGGAGCTGGAGCAAGCCCTTGCTAAAATTTTGGTGGAGCTGACTCCGGTGTTAGCAGGCATTGCCCGACTCAAGCCGAGCCCAGTTATCTCCAATCTAGGGAAACCCCATGCGCTCGATGCGACCGACATAACTTTGTTGGCGCAGCTCGAGGCAATGCTGGCGCGAAGTGATGCGCGGGCCACTGACCTCGGGGCGGCTTTGGTCGCCAGCCTGCAAGCTCATGGCCATGCGGCGCATTTGAAAAAGGCGATGGTCCATTTAGAACAATATGATTTTGATGCCGCACTCGAGGATGTGCGTGCGTTGCGCCGTGATCTAGGAGGGCTTTCCTCATGACCTCCGCCTTTCCCTTCGCCCCCATTGCTCCACGGCCTGTGATCCTGCTCGTGGATGATACCCCGGCTAACTTGGATCTGCTGCGAGCGATGCTCTCGCCTTATTATGATCTCAAGATCGCCAACCGCGGCGCGAAGGCCCTAGCGATCTGTGCGAGCGGCGAGCCGATTGATCTCATCTTACTCGATGTGATGATGCCGGAAATGGATGGCTTTGCCGTGTGCCGAACCCTGCGGGCGCAGCCCGCCACGCGCGATGTGCCAATTATTTTCCTAACCGCAAAAAATGAGACCGAGGATATCGTCGTCGGCTTTGCATGCGGGGCGAACGATTACGTCACCAAGCCATTTCGTCCGCCCGAATTACTGCCGCGCGTCAAAACGCATCTGATGCTACGGGCCCAGCAACGGGAAATTGAAACAAAGAATACCGAGCTCAAGGAGATGCTGCATATTATCAGCCATGATGTGCGCAACCATTTCTCCGTACTCAGCATGGCCATGGATATTATCACGCTCCGGCCTGAAGTTGGTTTGGCTAAATATTTGCCGTTTATTGCGGCGGCCGTTCGCAACGGCATTGGCCTGACCTCCGTCGTGCGAGATTTGCGTCACGCGGAAGACAAGCCGTTAGCGCTGCGCGCGGTATCCTTGCAAACGGCATTGGCCGAGGCGCTGTTGCTCGCCAATTATAAATTAATCGCGAAACAAATTACGGTCACCAATGAGGTGCCGGCGGCGGTCATTTTAGCGGAACCTTATTCTCTCACGAGTTCGATTCTGGGTAACTTGCTCGATAACGCGATTAAGTTTTCCCATCCCGGTGGGGCAATCGTGCTTTCGGCCACCGTTGAAGCGGAAGCGGTTTGCTTGAGTTTTAAGGATTGGGGCATCGGCATGCCGCCTGCGGTGCAAGAGCATCTTTTTGATATCAGTCGCGGCAACAGCCGGACGGATACCGATGGCCAGAAAGGCTCTGGGTTCGGCATGCCGCTCATGGCTCGTTTAATGAAAAAATATGGCGGAGCCATCGAGGTGGTGAGCCGCGATATCGCCACCTTTCCGGACAACCACGGGACTGAATTTAAAATTTGGTTTAAGCGTCCCCCTCTTGAGCCGGTACTGGCCCCCTCTCCCTCTTGAAAGATAATATCCTCACCCGTATTTTCGCGCTCTTTGCTGTCAGCGTGGTCGTCTTGGCGGCCATGGCCGCTTACGCTCTGCGGACCATCAATCGCTCGGTCGCAACCAGTGATTGGGTGAACCACTCGCATGCTACAATTTATCAATTTGAGCATATGATTGCGCGATTGCAGCAAGCTGAGGGTCGAACGCATGCGTATGCTTTAACGGGCGATCCCCGTGATCTCGCGGCGGCCCGGGGTACCTTTGATCAGCTGGCCGAACATTTAGATAGCGCTAAAGCTCTCACCCGGGACATCCCTGCCGCTCAAGCGGCTTTGGAGCGCATTGAAAATCAAATTCACGCTCGGGAGGTGTGGGCGCAGTCGCTCTGGGCGGCCCGCACAGGTGATCAGCCAGAAAAAGTGAAGGTGCTCTTGGCCGCTGATGCTGGCTCGACCGCCACGACGACGTTGGAGCGCGAATTGGCCCAGCTGCGCGATGAGCAATTTGATTTATTGGGCGAGCGCGATCATGTCTCGTACCTGCAGGCGCAGATGACCCGCTGGGTCGTCGGGGTGGGCATCTTGCTTAATTTATTATCACTGGCTGCGGTCGCATGGTTGATCCGTGACGATCTGGCCGCGCGCCGGCGCGCCGCCAACGCACTGCAGGCCGCCAACGCCCAGTTGGAGGATAAGGTGAAAATTCGCACGGCAGATCTGCAGGCCGCCAATGCGTTGCTGCGTGTCGAGGGCTTGGAGCGGAGGTGGACGATTCTCTCTCAAGAGCATCAAATTCGGTACAATCATCTGATTATCGATTCCGTGCACGATCTGGTTTTTGTGCTCACGAAGATTTTAACCGTGACGCGCATTAATCCCGCCGTCGGCCACCGTTCCGGGCGGGCGGATAATACAATTTTAACCAAGCCCTTGGCGCACATTGTGGTCTTGGCGAATGCGGATCCTCTGGAGCCTGACTTGCTCATGCGGGCTCTGCATGAAGGGCGCGAGGTGCGCGATTATCCTGTATTAGTCCTCGGCGTGGGCGAACGCCGGTTGCCTGGCCGACTCACGCTGATCCCCTTGCGCGATCAAGATAAAGTCGTGGGCGGTGTCGCTGTCGTGCAAGTCACGCCTTTGTCTAACCCGCCAACACTTTCTATCCATGAGTAAAAACATTCTGCATATTGACGATGAAGAGCCGATCCGTGCCATCGTGGCGGATGTACTCGCGATTCATGGTTACCGCATGCGCTCGGTGGCGACACTGGAAGAGGCCTTAGCCGCGGTTCGGGCCGAGGCGCCCGATTTAATTATCTCTGATCTTCAGCTGCAGGCAGCCGATGGTTTAGAAATCATCGCCCAGTTGCACGCCATCAGGCAGTGGACGCCGGTGATTCTCCTGACGGGAGTGTTGATGGATCCCAAAATTGTGCGCGAAACGGTGGGGGCTCAGGTCTCAGCTTACATGGAGAAAACCGGCCCGCTTTCTGCGGTCGTGGCGGAAGTTCAGCGGCTGATTGGACCGGCTCAATAAATCACCTCCTATGGTCGCAAGAATCCAACGCCGCGCGGGTTGGTGGTGGCGCCGTGCGGTGGGGCTCGCCTTTGGCTGCATGGGATTGAGCGCCACTGCGCTGCAACCCACCGACCAATTTGGGCTGAAAGAACTCGAGGCTGAGCCCAACCTAACTCCGGGGCATTTTGCCGATCTTTTTCGAGATTTTTCGTACGACTATTCTCCGTACATTCAGGCCCCCGAGGCTTTTTTGAAAAATCGTTCTGGGGACTGCGATGATTACGCCGTCTTGGCTAATCATATTTTGAGCCGACAGGGCTTCCAGACTCGCATCATCCGCGTCGAACTCGTCGGGACGCGGATTAATCATGTGATCTGTTACGTGGCGGAAAAAAAGGGGTACCTCGATTTCAATAACCGCAAGTACTCTTTTAATCTAGAGCGCAGTGGGTCTAGTCTGCGGCAAATCGCCAGCAAGGTCGCCGATTCTTTCGAGAGAAATTGGTCTATCGTTACCGAATATACCTACAGCTATGTCGAAGGTCGGCACCGGACAGTTTACACCGTGGTCAAAACAGATCTCCCTGAACGTGATCCTGATCAGTTAGCTAAAAACCGCGCTCGCTGAATTCGTTAGATCATTTAATTGCTAGAGGAGGGTGCCCCTTGACGGGGGCTTTTTTCTAGTCGGCAAATGCCCTCCCACGCCACGATCTCACGGCGCGCTATCGTCCGTAACACGAGTTTCAACTTGGCCAAATCCGTATCACGCCACTTCGGATCGAGCGTTGGCGATTTTGCCTGAGCCTGAATGAGCGCTTCGAGTAAAGCTTGTTCGCCCGCTTTGTAATAGGCTACGAGTGGGTTCTTGTCACTGACCTCAGCGAGCTGCGCGGACGAACGGCGGGTGAGTGGATCAGCCAGGCGCTCAAAAACCTCGTCCAGCGTCTGATCAAATAAATAGACCAGCGTGTCGGGGTTAGCGAGTGGGCTGTTAACGCGCTCTATGCGCAAGAACACTTCCCACCGAGCGCATATTTGCTTCCGTTCCGCTTGGAGGGTGCGGATGAATTCTTCTTGCATGAAGGCATAGTATGCCTCCGCGGGGTGGTTCAGGCTCTGCATTTTATAGCCAATATAAGGCATATCTTGCCTGCGTTTGCTTGGTGAGCGGCGCAACCCTCCCGCTCTAGGTAACACTTAAAAACGGAAGCTTGCAATCAGGCCGCCCGCTGAGCCGACTTAATGGACGCACTTACTCTCTGCTCAGGCTAGGTCAGCTCGCAGGCTCCACCGGCACACGCGGCTACTTCTTTGAGGGCAGTTTCGTCTGATTTTTCGCTCAGCTGGGTATAATCTACCGGTATGTATTTTAGCCGGTTCCACTTGGCGATGTCATCTTCAGTAAGGACCGCCTCCCGCGGAGCTTGGGCGTAGCGCTTGTCCCCGTCATGGCCCAGCAAGGCTACGCCGGTGAAGTGCGCTCGATGTTCCCAAATAAAATGAGCAACCGCGTCCCATTCTTCTGCCTTAACGGTGCAAGTGTTCGAGACGTTGTGATGCAGGCCCGGCGAGCGGGTGATGGGGGCTTCGCCATTGAGCACCCAATGCTGTTGGGCGATTTGTACGAAATGGAGGAAATCGAGCGCCGTGAGATCATCGCGCAAAATAGCATGAGCCGGGGCTTCCACGGCAAAAGTGATGACGTCATCCGTGTTGGGGCGATAAACTGAAACCTCAGTGAGGTGGGGGTTCGTCGCCTGGAGGTGACGATACACAGGATCGCGGCGGTTCGCCTGTACGCGTCGGAAATAATGCCGCGCATGATGGGGGTGAATCCCGGAAGCCGCCCCGAGGAGTAAGGAGGCGGTGCCCTCAGGCTTGACGCAGGTTACACGCGCTGCCGGGCGGATACCGATAACCGTCGCGATAATTTGATTGGCCGCTCGGCAGAGCCGGGCCCCCCGTTCTAAAACCGTGGGGTTAAACAAAATTTCTGGATTGTCCATGAAACCACAAATGGAAACTCCGAGTAGCGCATCGCGTTCGTTGAGATACTGAGTGACCGGCCCAAGATAAGGGATATCTGTGTAAGCCGCCTGCAAGGTGCCAATCACGGCAGCATGAATACACGCGATCAGGAAATCATCGACGGTCTTAATGATCGCTCCATTAATCGTGGTGAGATTGCACATCTGCCAGCCACTGAGTCGCGTCGTCGCATCCAGCGCCCCTGCATAGCCAAGTGCGCGCAGTTGGGCTGTTTCCACCTCGTCTAGGGCGCCTTCAATGACTGGATGCAGACCGATTTCACAGCAGGGGTTGCAGCCATAGTCGGGATGTTCCGCAAAATAGAAACCGGGTTCACCGAATTCTTTTTGTGCAGCGAACAGTCGCCGGAAGAGCGTGTCATCTGGTTCCGCACGGGAAACGACCGCAGAGTTATTGGAAGCGGAGCGCTGGGGATATTTTTCAAACCAATTACCTGTTTTAGCGGCCATCATCTCTTGATCGTCGGGTGAAAAAAGACAGATTGTGGCCGACCGGCGAATGCCGCCGCTCAGCACGGAACGAGCGGCGAACATACAAATATCATAGACCTCAATCGGCCGGAGTTGGCGGCCCGCGGCGCCGGTGAGAATTGCCTCAATATCGATCAAGGATTGTTTGAGCGGGAGGTGGCCCGGCGCTTTCCCCCCCGAAGTGCGCAGCGCGGCCCCGCGGGCTCGTACCAAGGAAAAATTAAATTCTATTTTAAAATCCTCGAGGTGACTCCGCACCAGGAGGTGCAGCGCCTCGGCCCAGCCCTCGATGGTATCCGCTACGGTATGGTGTTGCACGGCCAGCTCCATTTCTTCGCGGCGGATTGGGAAGGTGGGGAGGCAGGCAATATGATGACGTTGCACCGAAAAGCCGCAGCCGGTGCCCGCGAGTAGCAGAAAAAGATATTCACGAAAAAATTCGACGCGATCGACTGAACTAAATGCACAATTAAATAGCCGAGCGTGATTGCGCAGAATGGCTTCACCGCCAAATTGCAGCGAGCGCATAGAGGGCAGGACGAGCTTCTGGCCCACGGCGCCAAAGGCACGATGCATGGCGTCAGCTAAGGTTCCTCCCGATAACCATTCCGCCAAAAAGCGTCGATCGCCCGGTAGCGCGGGTGAGTCTTCGCCCGGAGCGGGTACGCGGAGCGCAAGTCGGCTGGAGAAATGTTGCAGATGCATCCCCAGCACACGGCGCGCGGCTTCAGTGAAAGTTTCGCGCCGACCAAGATCCGCACGGTGGCGAGCATATTTGGCGCAAGCAATGTAATCGCGCAGGCCATTTTCATCGTAATGATTCAAGCGGTGCGCCGCTTGGTGTTCGCGATAAATAATGAATGCGCGGGCTACTTCCCAGTCGCCCTCCGCCGCAATGGCTTTTTCTACATTGTCTTGAATTTGCTCAATCGTCGGGTGTCGACCTGATCGATAATAAAGTTCGAGCATCAAGGCAACCCGCGCGGCGATTCGCTGGACGCGGTGAAAAGAGTCAGGCTTCAGGCCGTAGTGGGCGGAGGGATTATCCCGCTGGGGGTTCTCGGTCGTGCCCTGCTGGACCTCGTAATAAGCGAGTGCGATGGCGCGGATTATTTTTGCCTCGTCCCAAGGGGCGGTCCGGCCGTCACGCTTGAGGACGCAGCGATCGGCGAGCGCGATTGTGGTCAGCGTAGAGGGGCGCGGGTTAAATTTGGCGAGTAAGTTGGCGGTGGCGTGAGTCATGGGGATGAAAATTAATCTTAGCTGACTCCTCGTGATTGCGCTAACCATCCGTTGCTAAATGATGGAAATTTCTGCGCATTATTTGTTCTTGGTTTGGGCTCTCGTTCATTTTGTTAAGAACCAAATGCGTGGAACTCATTTACAATCAGGGGCGTTTTTTTGCCTAAAAAATCATCTTTGATCACGGGGCGCAGGCCCGGGCCCTGACCGTCAGGGATTTCCACACAAAGAATTGCGGAAGATGTTTGCACCCCGTCAGTCTGTCATTTTTGATGCCCCCGTGCCTAATCCTGAAGCCCGAATCAAGCGCAGTCGCGCAGTTGTCGAGCAGTTGAAACACTCAGAAGTCTATCGCGATTACGAAAAGGCTTTTCGAGATACTACTGGCCTGCCGATCAATCTCCGGGCGATTGAATCTTTTGATTTACCTTTCCAGAAAGATCCTAAGGAGAACCCTTTCTGTGCTTTGATGGCCAATTCCAATCACTCCTGCGCCGCTTGTCTCCAGCTCCAGCGCAAAGTCGAGGAACAGGCGCAAATGGAGCCGAAGACGCTCAAGTGTTTTGCGGGACTCTGTGATTCCGCTGTACCGGTACGGGTGGGGGACAACCTCGTTGCCTTTTTGCAAACGGGGCAAATTTTGCTGCACGAGCCCAGTAAATTAGAATTCAAGAAAGCGGCTCGTGATTTAATTAACTGGGGCACCCAGGTTGATTTGAAGCAACTCGAAGAGGCTTATTTCCAGACCCGCGTGCTGGATAAGAAGCAATACGAGGCGGTCCTGCGCTTGCTGGCTATTTTTGCGCAACATTTGGCCTCACTCAGCAACCAACTCATGGTTTCAGCTGAGCAGGTGGAATCGCCAATGGTCACGCGCGCCAAGGCCTACATCGCTGAGCATCAAAATGAAGAAGTTTCCCTGCGCCAAGTGGCGGGCGCGGTTAATATGAGTGCCTTTTATTTCTGCAAAATATTTAAGCGCGCAACGGGGCTAACGTTCACTGATTACGTCGCTCGGATGAGGATCGAGAAGGTAAAAAATCTGCTGCTGAATCCGCACAAGCGAATTAGCGAAGTAGCTTATGAGACTGGCTTCCAGTCACTTTCTCAGTTCAACCGCGTTTTTCGCCGCGTAACGGGTCAGTCCCCGAAGATTTGGCGGACAAAGTTGCCCCATCCGACGGGTTGAGTTTTTGGTGGGGTTGGCCCGCCTCGAGAATTTCGATTTTCTCCCGCAGTCGGCGCACTTCAAGAATGAGATGATGCAGCTCAGACTCTTCCTTTAACTGGGCTTTTTCTAAGAAAAAGCTAGCGACATAAGCGGTGAAGGTGCCGAAGAAGCTAAGGCCAAAGATCACCAGCACCACCGCCACCGTGCGTCCTCCAAAAGTAACGGGGTAGTGGTCGCCGTAACCGATCGTGGTAATGGTAGCAAAAGCCCACCACAACGCATCGCCGCCATTCCGGATATTAGCGCTCGGCACCTGGTATTCGAGTTCGTAGACGGCAATCGTGGCGAAAAGTACAGCGATCAGTGACATCAAGCCGACCAGCACGAACGTCCCCCGTGCACGATCAGTCCGGACGTGTTCACCGACGGCTTGGACGGAACGCAACGCCCGCAGAATGCGAAAAATCGGGAACGTTCGGCCCCAGCGGAGCCAGCTAATTTCGGGAATACTCGATAGCAAATCGATCCAGCCCCAGCGGAGAAAATCTTTTTTCGAGGGGGCTAGTGCTAGGTGGACGGCGAAATCGATCAGGAAGATTCCGCAGATAATATCATCGATGCGCCGAAGCAATTGATGCGTCGCCGGATCAAGGGTGAGTAGCAAGTCGGCGGTGAGTGCCCCCAGCGAGTAAAGCGAAAGCGCGAGCACCAGCAGCTCCAAGTAAATGATCCGCCCATTGAGGCGGGCGGCTTCTTTAAGGCTCAGGGTCATGGGGGAGGAGAGCCGCTAGCTTAGTTGAGACCTCGGCGGAATCAAGGTCTGCCTACTTATGCCCAAAATTATGGTGAGCTGAGTCCATCGCGGCTGCGCTCAATAACGGCCCTGCATATCTATGAAAATGAGGTGGCGCAGACACGTGACAAGATATGCGTAAAGTCGGGCAATTGATGCGAGGCTCTTTGGGCGATAATTCGGTATATTATTAACGTGATCCACCGCTCGCTTCGACCTCCCTGCCTTCTTCAGCTAATTCGAGGGCTTGGTGCGTGTGGTTTCGTGAGTTCGCCGATCTTGTTTTTTGGGGTGAAAAAGCTGGGGGTAAATCAGCTGCCAAGCTTGCTCGAACCGAGATGGCGCTGGGCCACTTAAAAAACCCAGACATTCCACGCCATGTCTGTCATTCCTATCACGATCTTCTTCAGCCTGCTCTTGGCGGGCTTGTTTATTGGGCTTTTCGCCTATGAACAACACCGGCGGCGTTTTGCGAGTGTGGAGCGAGATTCACTCCTGCCTTTGGCTGATGAAAAGGGCCAGATCGGCTCCGCTGCTCAGCAGGATGAGAATGCTGAACACGGCGTGACTGATGATTGCGGCTGTCATGATGGCCGCCGCTCGCCCTGCGCTGGTTGCGTAAAGCGCCCCCATTAAACCCTCCCAGCTTAACCCTCATTACCACGCTATCCTCATGACTACCGGTCAAAAAGTAACCATTCAGTTTAATGATAAAATTGTCCGACAATTTATGCTCGCCTCCATTATCTGGGGTGTCGTCGGCATGCTGGTCGGGGTCCTCATCGCCACGCAGCTCAATTTCTGGCAGGCTAATTTTGGGCAAGCTTGGTTGAGTTTTGGTCGGCTTCGTCCGCTACACACCAATGCCGTTATTTTTGCCTTCGTTGGCAACATGATGTTCGCGGGCGTCTATTACTCCACTCAGCGCTTGGTCAAAGCACGGCTGGCGAGTGATTTTCTCTCCAATTTGCACTTCTGGGGCTGGCAGTTGATCATCGTTGCAGCGGCCATCACGCTCCCGCTCGGGCTGACGCGCGGTAAAGAATATGCCGAGCTGATCTGGCCCATTAATATCGCGGTCGCTCTCATCTGGGTGGTTTTTGCGGTTAACTTTTTTTGGACCCTCGCGCGGCGTCACGAAAAATCGCTGTACGTGGCGATCTGGTTCTACATCGCGACGATCATCACGGTGGCGATGCTTTACATCGTTAATCACCTCTCGATTCCCACCTCGCTGCTGCACAGTTATCCAATTTTTGGGGGCGTCCAAGATGGTTTGGTGCAGTGGTGGTACGGGCACAACGCGGTAGCCTTCTTTCTGACCACGCCAATTTTGGGAATCATGTATTACTTTCTGCCGAAAGCGGCGGAGCGGCCGGTTTATTCCTATAAATTATCCGTCATCCATTTTTGGTCTTTAGTGTTCCTCTACATTTGGGCGGGCCCGCATCATTTGCTGAACACCGCTCTGCCTAATTGGCTGCAGTTGCTCGGCATGACTTTTTCGCTGATGCTCTGGGCTCCCTCTTGGGGCGGAATGCTGAATGGTCTCCTGACGTTGCGCGGGGCTTGGGGGAAATTGCGCACGGACCCAGTCATTAAGTTTTTCGTAGCCGGGGTCACTTTTTATGGCATGGCCACATTCGAAGGGCCGCTGCTCTCGATTAAATCAGTCAATGCCCTCGCGCATTATACCGATTGGATTATTGCCCACGTGCATGCTGGCGCGCTCGGCTGGAATGGCTTTATGGCCGCCGGCATGTTTTACTGGTTAGTTCCTCGTCTCTGGAACCGGCCCTTGCACTCGACAGCGCTCGCCAATGTGCACTTCTGGCTCGGGCTGACGGGCATGCTGCTGTACATTTCCGCCATGTGGACCTCGGGTATTAATCAAGGTCTCATGCTTAACGCGACGGCGGAGAACGGCACAATTCTCAAGTACCCCAATTTTATTGAGACGCTTAACGCTATCCGGCCGCTGATGCTCCTCCGGGTGGTGGGGGGCACCCTCTATCTCACCGGCTTTCTACTGATGGCCTATAATATTTGGCGCAGTATTCGTGGGGCAGCGGTTGTGAACGGCACGATGGAAGTGTTCGTCGAGGCGCCTAGCCCCTCGGAGAATCTCAGCCTGCGGAGCACTTTCCTGAGTGCCCCAGTGGTCTACACGACTTGCGCGTTGCTGGGTTCGTTCATCTGGATGTTTACCAGCGGGTGGCTGAATATCATCGGGCTCGTGGGCACGGCGATGGGTGTATTGCTCGCCATCGGCCATTATGAAACTCGCGGCACGCAGTGGGGCGAATGGTATGATCGGCTTTTGGTTAATGCGCTACCGTTTACCGTTTTAACTTTTCTCTCGGTCGTAATTGGCGGACTTATTCAGATCATTCCGATGCTGACCATTGATCGGCGATTGCAAACGGAAGATCGGGTGGCCCGCGTTTATACGCCGCTCGAACTCGCCGGACGCGATCTCTACGTGCGCGAGGGTTGTTATAATTGCCACTCGCAGATGATTCGCACGTTGGTGCCTGATGTGATGCGTTACGGCGACTATTCACGGCTGGGTGAATCCATTTGGGATCATCCTTATCAGTGGGGGTCCAAGCGGACGGGCCCGGATCTGGCGCGCGTCGGCATTAAATATAACCACGCTTGGCACTACGATCACCTCGAGAATCCACGCAATATCTCCACGGGTTCCAATATGCCGGCTTACACCTGGCTGATTACAGCGCCGACGGACTACGCGGCACTTTCTTCGAAGATCCGCGTGCAGCGCATGCTGGGAGTACCGTATCCCTCATGGTCACCGGCGCTGATTGATACCCTGGCGAAAGAGCAAGCCAAGGACATCGCCAAAGAATTGCGGGTTCAGGGGCGCTTCGTTGACCCCGATCGTGAGGTGGTGGCCCTCATCGCTTACCTCCAATGTTTGGGCAAAACTTGGGAGCCGAGTGTCGCTCCCGTCGCTCCGCCTAAATGAAGCCCTTTATCCTTAACCCTTAATTCTCATCCCATGTTTACCCGAATTATTTACGAAGACTGGCAGCTTATTTTTCCGGTGGTGGCCCTCGCGGTCGCCTCGTGTGTTTACTTAGCCGCTGCCTGGCGGGCCACCCATATGAAATCCGGGCAGGCGGAGCGTCTCGCCCGCCTCCCTTTTGAAACGCAGTAAACTCGCCGCCGGTCGCGTTGCTCGCCAGCGCGGCTCACGGTGGGCGCGAGCCTGCCACTCCTTCACTTCGATTTTTATTCCATGAATTCCCAACCGCAACCTCCTCTCGGCCATGAGGCCGAGCCTGCGCTCCGGCCGCATACTTACGATGGTATCCGCGAATATGATCAGCGCTTACCCAATTGGTGGCTTAATACGCTTTATGGGGCGATCATCTTTTGGATCGCCTATTGGTTTGTCTATATGATTGCGGCACTGGTGCCTTCTGATGGCGCGCAGGTCGATGCTGCGATGGCGCGGATCGGAGCGGCCAAAATGGCAAGTTCGATCGATGTGACCAATGATGATAAATTCTGGGAGATGAGCGCGAACCCCGTGTTTGTCGAAGCCGGTAAACAGACTTTTAATTCCCTCTGTTTCCCTTGTCATTTAGCAAGTCTACGCGGCAAGTCGGAAAACCCGACCGCGATTGGTCCGGATTTGACTGACACCGCTTGGATTCATGGTGGTACGCCCAAGGAAATGTATGTGACCATAAAAAATGGGGTACTCGCCAAGGGCATGCCCGCTTGGGAACCCGTCATTGGGCAGAAAAAATCTGCCGAGGTCCTCGCCTATATTCTCAGTTACCACAAAAAAGGGGAAGCGATCACAATTCAGGCACCCTAATTAAATCCGCAACGGCGGTCTCCGACTGTCGACGGCGTTCTGCCGTATCAGCCGCTCAAACCACGCATGAGCACCTCATCACCTTCCCCGGATTCTCAGAAAAAATCTGAGCATCCTCAAGCCCCCTCGGCGCGCTCTGCGCATCGACCGATGGTGGATTCTGTCACGACCATTAATACGGATGGGTCGCGCTATTTTCTTTATCCCGCAGATGCCCGCGGTCGATTTTCTCTCGCCCGGCGGCTAAGCGCTTACGTGCTGATTGTCGTTTATCTGCTGCTCCCTTGGATTCCGGTGGGCGGTCACCCCGCCGTTTTTATCGATATTGCCGAGCGGCGTTTTCATTTTCTCGGTTATACCCTCGCCGCTCAGGATACTTGGCTGCTTTTTTTTGGGGTGAGCGGTCTCGGCTTTGCTTTATTTTTTCTCACGGCCCTTTTTGGGCGCCTGTGGTGCGGGTGGGCTTGCCCCCAAACCGTTTTTCTTGATCACGTTTTTCGTCGCATCGAACGGTGGTTAGAAGGCGATGCGGTTGAGCGGCGTGCCTTAAAGCTGGCTCCGATGGGGCCCAGTAAGTTCGCGCGGCGCGTAATTAAACACCTCCTTTATTTTTTCGCTTCATTACTGATTACTCATCTGTTCCTCGCGTATTTCGTCAGCTTGCCAGAACTCTGGTTATTTATGCGAGCGGCCCCTGGCGAACATTGGGCGGCTTTCCTTTTTGTCTTCATTGCGGCTGGATTGCTTTATTTCAATTTTGCCTGGTTTCGCGAGCAGCTCTGCATCGTGATTTGTCCTTACGGTCGGCTGCAATCTGCGCTGACTGATGATCACACGCTGGTGATTGGCTACGACGCCCGACGGGGCGAACCGCGCGCCCGGGCCGGGACCCCCGCTGCAGGAGCCTGTATTGATTGTAATCGCTGCGTTCAAGTTTGTCCCACCGGCATTGATATTCGGCATGGGTTGCAATTGGAATGCATCGGTTGCGCTGCGTGTATTGATGCTTGTGACGAGGTCATGACGAAGATTCATCGGCCCCTGGGCCTCGTTCGTTATGATTCGCTGGCTGGTCTTACTGGCGGAGTCACTCGCTGGGTCCGACCACGGACTATTCTCTACGGTGGGCTCCTGCTGCTGGGGATTATTGTAGCGTCCTTCGCCTTCTCCTCGGTGCAGCCCGCTAATTTTCTGATCTACCGCATGAGTGGTGCCGCCTATTTTGTAGGAGCCGAGGAAGTGCGCGATCAGTTTATGGTGCGGATCGTCAACAAGCGCCCAACCCCTGCGACTTTCACCGTTAGCTTGGAAGGCTTGCCCGCGGGGATGCGGCAGACTGGTTTTTTGGCTCCGGTGACGCTCGCTGCTCAAGAGGAGTTGGTCAGCCCGCTCATCTTGTTGATCGACCGAAAATATTATCACGGGGCCTTTAAGTTCACGGTAAAAGTCGCGGATGCCGCCCGCACTTTTAGTCTCGCGCGCTCGATCGAGTTCATGGGCCCTGATGCCAATCTGTTAACAGAAGATGATCATGAAAAACATCGTCAGCGCTGAGTCTGGGGCGGCGGCCCCCTCCCGCCCGTTGTCTCCCCCCAGCGATCGCTCACTTTGGCTTTGGGTGAGCACGGGCTTTCTTTTGCTCGGTCTGCTGTGGGCAATTTTATTTATGGTCGCGCATTCGGTGCAGGTTAAATCGGTGCCGATCATTAAAAAAGGAGGGCGAACATGACGGGCGCGCTCGCTGGCATTACGGGGCCCGGCACCGCATTTATTGCCGGACTAGTCACCAGCTTGCACTGCGTCGGCATGTGCGGACCTTTGGCGTGCGCACTCATGCCGGCGGTGCGGGATGATGCTGACCCACAGGCGGTCGCGACCGCTTATCATGTCACTCGGTTAGCCGGTTATACGTTACTTGGCGCAGGAGCTGGCGGGGTGGGGCAGATACCGCTTACGCTGCTCAATGGGAGTGGCCTCACTTATTTACCCTGGCTACTGGTAGTATTTTTTATCGCGATTGCTTTTCGACTCGATCAGCGCCTGCCGCGCCTCCCGCTTTTGGGTCGGGCTTATGCGGCCTTGCTGACGCGCCTGCGGCAGGGGTCGCGGGTCCGCGCGGCCGCTGCGCTCGGGGTCGCCACGCCGTTGCTGCCCTGTGGGCCATTCTATTTTCTGCTCTCGCTAGCGCTTTTCTCCGGCACGGCCCTGCGTGGGGCAGAAACTTTATTAGCCTTTGGTCTTGGGACGGTGCCGTTGCTTTGGCTGGCCCAAGCTAATTATCAATGGCTGCGATCACGGCTGAGCCCATTGGTCCTCGCCCGCACGCAAAAGGGCTTGGCGCTCGGGATCGCCTTACTCCTCGCATGGCGCCTGCGGGGCACGCTCGGGTTAGGCGGACCGGGTGTCGCCGACTTTGTATGCTTTTAAGATGAGTACCGACTCAAATAATTTGGTGGACGGGGATGAACGGGACAGGGCGCGAGTGCGTGGACTGCGTGCCGACCGCCCCATCCCCGTTCACCATTGTCATCATTGTGGAACGCCGCTGACCAATGAGGCGACCCGTGCGACGGGCTTTTGCTGCGCGGGATGCAGTTATGTTTATCGCCTCGTGCATGAACATGGCCTCGATGGTTACTATAAAATTCGCGATTCGCTGGTCGCTCCAGTGGGCGAAGCCGTTTTTCAGCCGCGGGATTATGCTTGGTTAAGCGAATTACAGCGGGCCGCCGAGCAAGTGCCAGGCACTCCTGAGCTGACCCTTGAAGTGCAGGGAATTTCTTGTGCGGGCTGCGTTTGGCTTATTGAAAAAGTATATAATCAACAACCTGGCGCGCTGCATATCGAGACCGATGCTCAGCTCGGCCGAATGCGACTCCGGTGGACCCCGGGGCAATTTGCGGCGCCCGCTTTTGCGCGGATCCTGCAGTCTTTTAATTATCTGGCGGGTCCGTTGGGCGCCGAGCCGGCCGTGCCCGAGAGTCGTCGCCTGGTGCGTCGCGTGGGATTGTGTGCGGCCTTCTCCATGAATGTCATGCTCTTCACGCTGCCGGTTTATTTCGGCATGGAGCCCACTTTTCCCTATGCACGGTTGTTCGGGTGGTTGGCGGCGTCTTTTGCCACCTTGAGCGTGCTGGCGGGTGGAGGATATTTTTTCTCCCGAGCCTTTCGCGCGCTTCGGGAGGGCGTCATGCACATCGATCTGCCGATCGCCGTGGGCATCAGCGGTGCTTATGTCGGCTCGCTTTATGGTCTGCTGGCAGGTCGCGCATCATTTATATATTTTGATTTTGTCGCCGCTTTTATCCTCCTGATGCTTTTTGGCCGTTGGGCGCAAGTCACCGCAGTGGAACGAAATCGCCGCCGTTTGCTGACGGCACAATCGCGACCTGATAAAATTATGGTCATTACCGCCACAGGGGCGACGGTTGAGCGGGCGGTAGAATTGTTGCTGCCGGGGGAGTCTTTTGAAATTCGCTCGGGGCAAGTCGTTCCGGTTGAAGCAAAGTTAGAGACCGCTCTTGCTACTTTTGGCACAGCTTGGATCAATGGAGAGTCAGATCCGCGTGAGTGCCGCGCGGGGGTGCGCGTCCCTTCTGGGGCAGTGAATTTGGGGCGCACGACCGTCCGGCTTTGTGCGGTCCAGACTTGGGCGGACTCGCTGCTCGCGCAATTACTGAGGCCCGCCCAGCGCGATGGCTATCGCCATCGCTTTCTCGAGCGAGTCATCACTGGTTATTTGGCGGCAATTTTCATCATGGCCTTTGGTACGGGCTTCGCCTGGTGGTTCGCTACTCACGATGCCGTCCAAACTTGGTCGGTCGTGACGGCGGTATTGGTGGTTTCGTGTCCCTGCGCCATTGGGCTAGCTTTTCCATTGGCGGATGAGTTGGCAACCGTGGCGCTCCGGCGTTCGGGGGTGTTTGTGCGTGAGGCTGACCTTTGGCCACGACTCGGGCGGATTAAAAAAATTATTTTTGATAAAACAGGCACGCTCACATTGGAGACGCCGGTCCTCCAAAATCCCGAAGTGCTCGGGTCACTTTCAAAGTCAGAGCACGCTGCCCTCTTAGCGCTGGTCCGCGATAATCCGCATCCGGTGAGTCAGTCGCTTTTAGAAAACTTGCTGGGGAGCGCGGCGCGTAATCAGCCAACGTCCGCAGCTGGTTTTGGGCATGATTCTCTAGCGGCTGAGCCCAGCATTCCCGATGAAATTAAAGAGTCCGCCGGCTACGGGGTAACTTTGCGCCAGGCGGCTGGTTTGTGGTCCCTCGGTCGTCCGGGTTGGTGCGGTGGGATTTCCAGTTCAGGTAATTCCTGGGGTGGCTTACCCGCTGTGGGCTACGATACTGAATTTGCACACGATGGGCAGGTGCGCGCGCGGTTCTCTTTTGTTGATACTACCCGCTCCGGCGCACGGGAGGAGATCGACGCTTTGCGTGGACTCGGGTTTGAAATTTTTATCCTCAGTGGTGATCGCCACGCCAAGGTGGCGGCGATGGGCGCAGCGCTGGGGTTGCCGTTGGCGAATTCGCTGGGGGAATGCACGGCGCTGGCGAAGGCTGATTGGCTCCGCGCGCACGACCAACGAGATACCTTAATGCTCGGGGATGGAGTGAATGACAGTCTTGCTTTTGACGCGGCTTTCGCCCGGGGGACACCAGTTATCCATCGCGGCGTCCTGGAGTCGCGGGCAGATTTTTACTATCTCGACCGTGGGCTCGCTGGCCTGCGGCAACTTTTCTCGGTCAACGCCGCCCGTCGCCGCACGCAGGCTTGGTTGTTAGTTTTCTCAGTCGCTTATAATGCGCTCGCCGTTGGGCTCGCCGCTGTTGGTCAGATGAGTCCACTTTTCGCCGCGATTTTGATGCCAGTCAGTTCATTGATAACGCTGGCAATGGTCTTTCTTGGTATGCGCAAGGCCACCGCCAGCGTGCCGCAGCCGCCCGCCGCGCTAGTGGCCAGCGCGCCAGCCCGTCAGCAAGCGGCTGCCTAGTGCGTCGGGTGGCGGCGATTCCAAGATGGACAACTTTGGGCGGCTCCTAAACATGCGCGGATGCACGATCTCCAGCACCTCTTCGAGCAAAACCAAGCATGGGCAGAGGAAATTAAAAGCCGCGATGCAGATTTTTTTAAGAAGCTCTCGCGGCAGCAGAATCCACAATATCTCTGGATTGGCTGTTCTGATTCACGCGTTTCGGCTAACGAAATCATCGGCTTGCTACCTGGGGAGGTTTTCGTTCATCGCAATATTGCTAATGTAGTCGTGCACACGGATCTTAATTGCCTCTCGGTTATTCAATTCGCCGTCGATGTACTCAAGGTAAAGCACATCATGGTCGTCGGCCATTATGGCTGCGGTGGCATTCAGGCCGTGGTGCGGTGTCAGCGGGTGGGCTTAGCCGATAATTGGCTGCGCCACGTGCAGGATGTTAAGGAGAAACATGAAGGCTGTCTTTGTCGTTTGGCGGACGACACCGCGCGGAGCGCGCGTTTATGCGAATTTAATGTGATTGAGCAGGTAGCCAACCTGACTTCGACCACCATCGTACAAGATGCGTGGGCGCGCGGCCAGGAGCTAACCGTCCACGGTTGGATCTATGGTTTGAAGGACGGCTTATTGCGTGACCTAAAAACTTCGGCAAGCAGTAGCGTCGAAGAAGCTGCCGTCTATCCTGCGGCCGTGGCCGCGCTTAGCCAGTAAGCGGCGCGCGCGGGCGGTCAGGTCAAACTTAAGCCCGACCGAGGTAGGAACCATCAGCGGTGCTGACCTTGATCAGCTCACCCGCCTTGATGAAAAGGGGCACTTGCACCACCAGGCCCGTCTCGCAGGTCGCGGGCTTCTGTACGTTGCTGGCGGTATCGCCTTTGATCCCATCAGAGCTTTCGGTGATTTTGAGCACGACCGAGGAGGGGATATCAATGGTAACCGGCACTTCGTTGATGAAGAGAACGTCGGCCTTACCATTAGCCACGAGATAATTCTTCGATTCACCAATCATGACCTCATTGATTTCAAAAGTCTCAAAGGACTCCGGATCCATGAAGCAGTAGGTGTCGCGGTCGGCGTAGCTGAATTCTAAAGTGCGCCGATCGGTTGAGAGCACATCTACGTGGTCAGGCGAATTGAAGCGCTGCTCGAGCGATTTGCCGTAGCGCAGATTGCGCATTTTAACCTGCACGAAAGCCCGCAAATTGCCTGGAGTGCGATGCTGCGTCTCCATAATCAGGTGAGGTTCGCCGTTGAAGGTGATGACTTGGCCTTTGCGAAGGTCGTTAGCTGCGGGCATGACGGTTACAGGTAGAAGGTTGAAAGGACGTAAGGGGATAGGATTACCGAGGGGATTTTGGAGATGTCAACAGCCGTCTCGGGGGATTTTTTCACGCGGAGTTCGCGGTGAGCCCATAAAATTCATAGGGTGTGCATGGTGGGGGTGTAAGGCCAAGGCGCCATCTCCAAGCTTGTCATTTGCAAGAGGTTTCAAACACTCGCGCCATCTACCCATGAAGCAGCGCTCACTTCTGCGCGAGGTCTCCATCAAGGGCAATGCCCTGCACACTGGAGACGCCGTGCACATGACATTCAAACCGGCCCCGATTAATCACGGCATCGTGTTTAAGCGTATGGACCTCCACGGCCATCCGGAGCTTAAGCCCCGGATCGATCAAGTCACCGATTTGGTACGCGCCACAACCATTCAGGTTGGTCACGCCAAAATTCATACGGTCGAGCACGTCCTCAGCGCCCTGCATGGCTGCGGAATCGATAATTTATTAATCGAGCTCGATGCCAGCGAGCCACCGATTATGGACGGCTCGGCCCGGCCGTTTGTGCAATTAATTGAGTCAGGTGAGCCAGTGGAGCAAGAGGCGGAACGCGAATATTTCAGCTTAACGGATACTATTTCGGTCACGCGGGGTAATTCGTCGGTGATCGCATTGCCTTACGACGGGCTCAAAATTACCTGCACCTCCGCTGACGATCGCGGGATCCATACGCAGCATCTCGCCTTGGTCATTGATCCGGATGTTTATACTGCCCAAGTCGCCGCGGCGCGTACGTTTACGATCTATGAAGATATTGAGGAGTTGATCAAATTAGGAAAAATCAAGGGCGGCAGCCTCGACTGTGCGATCGTCATCAAGGGCGATAAAATTATTTCCAAAGAGCCGCTGCGTTTTGCGGATGAGTTCGTGCGACACAAGATCCTCGATATCATTGGCGACATCGTCCTGCTCGGGGTGCCGCTGAAGGCGCATATCATCGCGACGCGTCCGGGGCATGCGGTTAACGCGGAGCTGACCAAAATACTTTTTGAGAAATATACCGCCTGGCAGAAGGGTGGTAAAAAAGCGGTTAAGCCGGCGCGGCCTAAGGTCGATATCGCCACCGAGACCTCGCTCGATATCCGCCGCATTCTCGACACGCTGCCGCATCGTTATCCCTTCGTGATGCTCGATCGCGTCGTTGCGCTCACTGCGGATACCCTGACGGCGATCAAGAATGTCACCATCAATGAGCCGTTTTTCCAGGGCCACTATCCGGGGAATCCCGTGATGCCAGGCGTGCTTATGATTGAAGCTATGGCTCAAGCCGCTGGAGTTTTGATGGTGCGTCGCTCTAGCTTGGAGGGGAAGACCGCATTGTTCATGAGCTGTGATAAAGTTAAATGGCGCAAGCCGGTACGGCCAGGTGATCAATTGAGCGTGCAGGTTAAGTTAACCAAAGTCCGTGGCAGCATCGCCTGTGCGGAAGGTGAGTGTAGCGTTAACGGTCAGACCGTTTGCTCAGCCGATTTGATGTTCGCTACCGTCGACAACAGCGATCTCGACTGAGGCTATGGCGCAGCAAATTCACCCTACTGCTATCATTGAGTCTGGCGCAAAGTTGGCGGCCGATGTCGTCATCGGCGCTTATGCTTACGTCGGCAATAAGGCCGTCATCGGCGCCGGTACTATTCTGCATCATCACGGCAATGTGGAAGGCCGCACCACGATCGGTCGCGAGTGTGAGATTTTTCCGTTTGCGTGTGTTGGGACCAAGACGCACGACTTAAAATATAAGGGCGGCGAGCCCGGCCTGATTGTGGGTGATCGTAATGTTTTTCGCGAATACGTGAGCGTACACGGCGCGACTGAGGAAAAGGACTACACGCGCATCGGTGATGATAATGTTTTCTTAGCCTATAGCCACGTGGCGCACGATTGTGTCGTGGGTAATCATTTAGTGATGAGCGCGCAGTCCGCTCTGGCCGGGCACGTTGTCGTCGAAGATCACGTCAATATTGGGTGGGGCACTGGCGTGCATCAGTTTTGTCGAATTGGCGCGCAAGTCATGCTCGGCGGCATGTCCAAGATTGTCCAAGATGTCCCCCCATTTGTCATTGCTGATGGTAATCCAGCGGTCGCGCGCTCCATCAATAAAGTAGGGTTGGAGCGCAATGGGTTTACGGCCTGCCAGCTCGACAGCATTAAGCAAATTTTTCGATTGGTCTATCGCGGTGGTTATAATCGCGCGCAGGCACTCGATTTATTGCGCGATCATATTTTGAGCGATACAGAGGAATTTAAACATTTCATTGCTTTCGCGAATCGTAGTCACCGCGGATTTATTTCGGGTAAATAAATTTGTCGGCAAGCGAGGTGCGCTGACCCGACCTTGGGGCGGTATTGACCAACGCGCGGCGGGCGCTGGCGTCACTTAACCTTAAGCCGTCGCGGCGCCTAGTTGGCGCAGAAGGTCGTAGCTATAAAGCCCAGTCCGATGGCCATCGCTGAATTCAAAACGGATAGCGTAGTTACCGATACGCTCCCAATTCGTTGCTTCAACTCCGACGTAATTTTGGGGAACTTCCCCGCCGTATTGATGGCCGAAGATATCGCGTTCGCCGCGGGTTTGTGCGCTGGGGGAATTAGCGCGTAGCGTGGCCATGGAAATAAAACTTTCAGCGCCATCCACCCAGCGGATAGCAACTTCGGAACCGATCAGTTGGATGTCCGTAGGCGTGTGCATTGCACATACTATTGGGCAAGGCGGGGGTGAAGTGAAGCCTGGAAAATTATGCCCATGGTGGGGTGCGGCTTGACGCACTTATGCGTGTCGCGCGGCTGGAATATTTTGTTTGCTACCCCTTGGCGGATGCGGTGTCTTGACCATCCATTTCCGGATGGCCGGACCCAATAATCGGGGCGTAGCTTAGCCTGGTAGAGCGCTTGCTTCGGGAGCAAGAGGTCGCGAGTTCGAATCTCGCCGCCCCGACCATGGGATCCCATTTATAAATATATCTGGATGAGGCGGGGTCATGCGATGGCGGTTCTCGCTGAGCAATCCACCGCCTTTTTAACGCTGAAATAATCTGAAATTATACCTCCGCGGTTCGCCGTTTTTAATAAATAAAGACCCTCGCAGGCTTATGACAGATTTTTTCTATGGGAGGGGCTGCGCTCCTTCGCTCGGGCGTTGCGACAGCGGTTAATCATTTTTTGCGCTGAGCTAAAAACATGATTGCCAGCATGGAATAACCCGCGCGTTAATTGACGTCCTACGCGAGGGAATGAGATGGTCAAAATCAGCCCCACGGGTGGCACAAACCTAGCTTAACCAACTCATCCCACGCTTAACCCACGGTGAACAATTCTTTCAGTCCGGTTCGTCCTCTTGCCCCCGCCACTGCGCCGGAAGCGCTGGCGGCCGTGGCTCCTGTTCAACAGGGCCTTTACGATCCGTGGTTTGAGCATGACGCTTGTGGGGTAGGTTTTGTGGTCGATATGAAGGGCCGCAAGACCCACCAGACGTTGCGCAATGCGTTGCAGGTATTAATCAATCTCGATCATCGCGGTGCCAGTGGCAGTGAGATCAACACGGGTGACGGCGCCGGCGTGTTGCTGCAAATGCCGCATCGTTTTTTGGTCGAAGCCTGTAAGTCGACCCGCATCACTTTGCCGGCTGCCGGCGAGTACGGCTGCGGACTTGTCTATTTGCCGCGTAATCCGGCCGTTCGGCGGAAGCTTGAGGAAAAATTTGAACAAGTAATTCAAGCAGAAGGCCAAATTTTCTTGGGCTGGCGTACGGTGCCAACCAATAGCGCTGCGTTGGGTGATACTGCGTTGGCGTGCGAACCGTTCATGCGCCAAGTTTTTATCGGGCGCGGCGCGGGGGTGACGGATGATTTAACTTTCGAGCGTAAACTCTACATTATCCGCAAGCGGGCTTATTCAGATATTCGCACCTCCACCGCAGCGGGCTCAGAGCTGTGGTATATCGCCAGCTTGTCGATGAAGACCCTCATCTATAAGGGGATGTTACTCACGACGCAGTTGGCGGATTATTTCCCTGACCTCGCTAATCCGGCAATGGAGACGGCCCTCGCCATCGTCCATTCGCGCTTCAGCACGAACACCTTTCCTAGCTGGGAGCGGGCGCATCCTTATCGCTACATCGCGCACAACGGCGAAATCAATACGCTGCGGGGTAATATTAATTGGATGCATGCTCGCCAAGCGCTGTTCGAGTGCGAGGCGTTCGGGGACGATATCAAAAAAATTCTGCCGATCATTAATCCGCATGGCAGCGATTCGTCGATGTTCGACAACACGCTCGAGTTGCTCGTGCTCGCGGGGCGGCCTTTGGCGCATGCGATGATGATGATGATTCCGGAGCCTTGGTCCAATCATGAGACCATGGCCGATGATCGCCGGGCTTTTTATCAATATCACTCTTGCCTGATGGAGCCGTGGGATGGGCCCGCGGCGATCGCTTTCACCGATGGTAAACAGATCGGCGCGATCTTAGACCGCAATGGGCTGCGGCCTTCGCGTTTCTATGTGACCAAAGACGGTCTCGTGGTAGTGGCTTCGGAAGCGGGCGTGCTCGATTTTCCGGCGGCCGATATTGTGCAAAAAGGCCGCATTCAACCGGGCCGCATGTTTCTCGTCGATACGGAGCAAGGTCGGATTATTGAGGACGAAGAGATTAAAAATGAGATCTGCAATGCGCGTCCCTACCGTCAGTGGCTGGATGCGCATCTGGTCCATTTGAGTGATTTACCGGATGCTCCGATGGTGGAACAACCGGACCACGCGACGCTGCTGCAGCGGCAAATTGCTTTCGGTTACACGAATGAGGACGAGCGTATCGTGATCGCGCCGATGGCTAAAGATGGCATCGAGGCCATTGGTTCCATGGGCAACGATTCGGCGCTCGCCGTGCTCTCGAACAAGCCGCGACTCCTGTACGACTACTTTAAGCAACTTTTCGCACAGGTAACCAATCCGCCGATCGATTGCATTCGTGAAGAGATTATCACCTCGGCTGAGACTCGCTTGGGTTCTGAGGGTAATCTCCTCAATCCACAGCCAACTGCTTGCCGACGCGTGGAGTTGAAATGGCCAATTTTGGCCAATGAGGAGTTTGCGAAAATCCGTCGCACCGATTTGCCCGGTTTAAAAATGGGCGTGCTCCCAATTCTTTTCCGCACGGCGCGCGGTGAAAAGGGCCTCGCGAAGTCGATGGAGGAACTCTTCATCATGTCGCGTCGCATGATCGAGGAAGATGAGGTCAACGTGCTCATCCTCAGCGATCGAGGCGTTACCCGCGATTTTGCGCCGATCCCTGCGCTGATTGCGGTGGCTGGCCTGCACCATTATCTGATCCGCGAGGGGCTGCGTACTCGGGTGTCTCTGATTATCGAAACAGGTGAGGCGCGCGAGGTGCACCACTTTGCTCTGCTCATCGGTTACGGAGCGAGCGCGATCAATCCTTACGTGGCCTTTGAGACCATTGATGATATGATTCGCGAAGGCGTCTTGACGGGCATTGACCACAAGACCGCCTGTAAGAACTTTGTGAAAGCTGGCTCGAAGGGCGTGATTAAAGTCATGTCTAAGATGGGCATCTCGGCGATTCAAAGTTACCGGGGTGCGCAAGTGTTCGAGGCGCTGGGCATTCGCCAAGATGTGATCGATCACTATTTTACTTGGACCCCTTCACGTGTGGGCGGCATCGGCCTTGATGTTATCGCCCAGGAAGTGTTGATGCGGCATCATGCGGCTTATCCCGATCGCCGCGTGGATGGTCATGTGCTGCCCTCCGGAGGCCTTTATCAATGGCGTAACGATGGCGAAGGACATCTCTTCACCCCTGAATCTATTCACGCCCTGCAGAAATCAGTCCGGACCGGCAATCTCGCCGTGTTTCGCCAATATTCCAAATTAGTTAACGAGCAGGCCCGCCAGCTTTGCACTCTGCGTAGTTTGCTCGATTTCAAGACGAGCATTCCGGTGCCGATTGAAGAAGTAGAGCCGATCGAAGCCATCATGAAGCGCTTCAAAACAGGGGCGATGTCTTACGGTTCAATTTCTAAAGAAGCCCACGAAACTCTCGCTATTGCGATGAATCGGATTGGCGGTAAATCCAATACCGGTGAAGGCGGCGAGGATGCGGATCGCTTTAAGCCAATGGCTAACGGCGATTCTAAAAACTCGGCCATCAAGCAAGTAGCCTCTGGTCGTTTCGGCGTCACGAGCGAATACCTCGTCGCGGCCCAAGAGTTGCAGATTAAAATGGCTCAAGGAGCCAAGCCCGGAGAGGGCGGTCAATTGCCGGGGAGTAAAGTTTATCCTTGGGTTGCCAAGACGCGTCACACAACGGCGGGGGTCGGGCTCATTTCACCGCCACCGCATCATGATATTTACTCCATCGAAGATCTTGCGGAGCTGATTCATGATTTAAAAAATGGCAATCGGCACGCGCGGATCAGCGTGAAGCTCGTTTCTGAAGTCGGCGTCGGCACCATTGCGGCCGGCGTAGCCAAGGCTCATGCTGATGTGGTTTTAATCTCTGGCTACGACGGTGGCACCGGCGCTTCGCCGCAAACGTCGATTCAACATGCCGGTCTACCCTGGGAATTGGGTTTAGCAGAAACCCACCAAACGCTCGTGCTAAATAATCTCCGCTCGCGCATCGCCGTGGAGACGGATGGTCAACTCAAGACCGGGCGCGATGTGATGATCGCCGCATTGTTGGGCGCAGAAGAATTTGGTTTTGCGACTGGGCCACTCGTTGCGACCGGTTGCATTATGATGCGGGTTTGCCACCTAAATACCTGCCCAGCCGGCATTGCCACCCAGGATCCTCGGCTGCGCGCTAAGTACACCGGCAAGCCGGAGCATGTGGTTAATTTCATGACTTTCATTGCTCAGGAATTGCGTGAACTCATGGCCCAAATGGGTTTTCGTACGATCGAGGAAATGGTGGGACGCACCGATCGCCTCGAGCCCAGAAAAGCGATTACGCACTGGAAGGCCAAGGGGCTGGATTTCTCCAAAATCCTTTACCAGCCCGATGTGGGACCTGAGGTGGGTCGTTTTTGCTCGATCAAGCAAGATCATGGGATCGCTCAGTCGCTGGATATCACGACGCTCCTCAAGCTGTGCGCCCCCGCCATTGAGCGCCGCGAGAAAGTGGTCGCCGAACTGCCGATTCGCAACGTCAACCGGGTTGTCGGAACTATCACGAGCTACGAAGTTACGAAAAAACATGGCGCCGCTGGCCTCCCGGATGATACCATCCGCCTCCATTTCAAGGGGTCCGCTGGCCAAAGTTTTGGTGCCTTCATGACGAAGGGCATGACTTTTTCAATCGAGGGCGATGCTAACGATTATGTCGGTAAAGGCCTCTCAGGTGGGAAAATTATCATCTACCCGCCGCGCGATGCGACGTTCAAGTCAGAGGACAATATTATCATCGGTAATGTGGCGCTCTATGGCGCTACGGGCGGCGAGCTTTATCTCCGCGGTCGCGCGGGTGAACGTTTTGCGGTGCGCAACTCGGGCGTCGATGCCGTGGTGGAAGGCGTCGGTGATCATGCTTGCGAATACATGACGGGGGGGCGGGTTGTCGTCCTCGGCCTCACCGGGCGCAACTTTGCGGCCGGCATGTCGGGCGGTACCGCTTATGTGTTCGACGAGGCTGGCGACTTCGCCTCGCGCGCTAACGTCCAGATGGTGGGGCTAGAAAAACTTGAAACGAAGGCCGAAATCGCCGCTCTTCGGCTGCTCATTGAGCAGCATTATAATTATACGCAGAGTCCGCGTGCTCAGCAAATCTTGAACAATTGGGCTGCCGCGGTACCAAAATTCGTCAAGGTGCTGCCCAAAGATTACAAGCGTATGCTCGCCTGTATTGATAAGGCTCAGGCCCAGGGCTTAACCGGCGATGAAGCCATTATGGCCGCGTTTGAGGAAAATGCTCGCGACACCTCGCGAGTCGGCGGCAACTAAGCGGCTTCACTCTCTCACCCACACCTTAGACCTTTCCGCCATGGGCAAACCTACCGGCTTCATCGAATACCTCCGCGAGATTCCCGTCGACCGTGCGCCGCTGGAGCGCGTGCACGATTACAAAGAATTTCACCATCACATGGAGGAGAAGAAGCTCCGTAACCAAGGTGCACGTTGCATGAATTGCGGCGTACCGTTCTGCCATACGGGTAAGCTTATCAGTGGCATGGCGGCCGGTTGTCCGATCAATAATCTGATCCCTGAGTGGAATGATCTCGTCTACCGTGGGCAGTGGAAAGAAGCCCTCGATCGGCTACATAAAACAAATAATTTCCCAGAGTTTACCGGTCGCGTTTGTCCCGCCCCTTGCGAAGGATCTTGTGTGCTCGGGATTAACGAGCCGGCGGTCACAATTAAGAATATTGAAGCGGCGATCACGGATCGCGGTTGGGATGAGGGCTGGGTAATTCCCACTGCTCCCGCGGTGCGCACAGGCAAAAAAGTCGCCATTATTGGCTCGGGTCCGGCTGGGCTTTCGGCCGCCGCGCAACTCAATTTAGCTGGCCATACCGTCACGGTTTTTGAACGCGCTGATCGTCCCGGTGGCCTCCTCATGTATGGTATTCCTAACATGAAGCTGGATAAGCAGGAGGTCGTTCTTCGGCGCATCCAGCACATGGAGCGCGAAGGCATTAAGTTTATTTGTAATGCTAATGTCGGAGAAAATGTTGAGCCGCAGGTTTTCCTGAAAGAATACGATGCCACCGTGATTTGCACGGGCGCTACGCTGCCACGCGACTTGCCCATCGAGGGCCGAAATTTGAACGGGGTTCATTTCGCCATGGAATTTCTCACGGCGAATACCAAGGCCGTGCTCGGTAAAGGGCTTAGTCCTATCCTCGGTACGGGTAAGGATGTTGTCGTTATTGGTGGTGGTGATACTGGCACTGACTGCGTCGGTACGTCCATGCGTCATGGTTGCAAAAGTCTATTACAGATTGAAATTCTTCCGAAGCCGCCGCTGGAGCGTGCCGCGGACAATCCTTGGCCGGAGTGGCCGAAGACCTATAAAATGGATTACGGCCAAGAAGAAGCCGCCGCCAAATTCGGCGCGGATCCTCGGATTTATCAGACGACCGTCAAAAAATTTATTGGCGATACCCAAGGCAAGGTAAAGGAACTCGTGACGGTAGAAATTAAATGGGAGAAAAACGACAAAGGTCAGTTTGTACCCAAGGAGCAACCTGGCACGGAGAAAACACGACCGGCTCAACTCGTGTTATTGGCCATGGGTTTTCTCGGGCCTGAGCAGGCTTTATTAAAAGAGATTAACCTCGAAACCGATGCGCGCTCTAACATTAAGGCTGAACACGAAAAGTATACGACAAGCATCAAGGGTGTCTTTGCCGCCGGCGATTGCCGTCGCGGACAAAGTTTAGTCGTCTGGGCGATCAACGAAGGTCGCGGCGCTGCTCGCGAATGCGATCGTTACTTGATGGGCGCGACGGATTTGCCGTAAAGCGCGGCGTACGCAGCGCTTCGTTGGTTTTTATAAATCCCAACTCACGCCCGCGGTGGGGAGCAGCGGTAGCATTTCGCGTGGCTTTCGTATAACGGTCAGGGTGCCACCGCTGACACTTGGGTCGTAATCGTAGGCGATTGCGTTGCTCTGATCGTAGGCGTTAAAAATATCAACGAAGACCTTCAGTTCCCCATGGCGCAGGGCAATCGTGCGCGAAGCCCGTAAATCGAGCCGATGATAAGCGGCTAATTGCGCGCCGAGGGTGTCGCCAAAGCTGCGGACGGCTACACGAGAACCCGTGCTCAAGGTGGCGAGCGAATAGTTTACCAATGTGATGGGCCAGCCCGTGTGATATTGCCACGCAGCGCTGAAGCGCCACTTGGCGTTGGGGGTGTAGGTGAGATCAACATGGAAGGCATGGCGCTGATCGCGCAGTCCTGGTAGAGTGACTTGGCCAACTTTTTCGCGGGCCTGCGAGAGCGCGTAACTAATCGTCCAGTCGAATTTCTCGTGGCCTCGATGCTGCGCGAGTAACTCCACGCCTTGGGCTTCGGCCGTACTCGGCGCGAGCAAGAGGCGGTCGGTTTGGGCTTCGGGGAAAACATTATAGGTGTCGTAGCGATTGAGCCAGTGCGTGCGCGGATGAGCGGTCAGGCGCTGGTACGCTTCGATGCGAAGGTTAAGGCCCGAAGCAAAACGGTGATCGAGGCTCAACACGCGGTGTTCGGCTTGCTCCGCGCGCTGGAAAGTGGCGTCGCCGAATTGCACGGGCAACTCATGCAGACCTTGTGCTTGCGCATAAAGTCCCCAGGCGGCTCGCAGGGTCGTCCGCCGGCTGAGCGTGAGCGCTGCATTCAATCGTGGGCTGGTATCTGCATCCTGCGATGCCGTATGGCGGTCAAAGCGCAGGGCCGGTTCAATGGTTAAAGCGGAGTTAACGGCAAGGCGTGGCGCGAGAAACAGGGCGGTCGTCGTATCTCTGGGCGAAAGTGCGAGTGTAATCGTGCGCGGAACTCCGCTGAGCACCCCGCCGCTGACTACGGGATCTTCGCGGTAGAGATAGTAAGAATAATCAGCGGCCGCCTGCGCGTATTCCCAGCCGCCGCGCAAAGAGAGGGTTGAGCTGGCTCCGTAGCTCCAGTCTTGGCGAAGATCGTAACTGGCTAATGATTTCCGGTCACGGAGATCAATATGGTAGCGACTGGCGTACGCTCCATTACCGTCGCGGTGCCAAGTCAGCCACGAAGCGGTCGCGACTGTTTCAGCTGTTAAGCTATTCTTGAATTGAGCGCGCCAACGCCCCCAAAGGGAGTCGCTGTTGTAGGCGCTCCGCAGTTCGGGGCTGTTGTCGTTGAGCACGCGCAGGGTGTCGCCGGAATGGAGCGCGTGTAGTGAGAGGGTGTGACCACTGAGTATTTCAAATTCAGCCTTCGCGTAGGCGTCCCAGTAACGTGGGAAGATATCGTCTGCGCGGCCTTGAGCGCGGAGGGCAATATCAGGATAGCCGCGCCGGATACTGCCGAACCAGCGTCCGGTTCCATCGGCGAAGGCACCGGCAGCACCCGCGCGTAAACTGGTGAGGCTGAGCCCGAGAGAGGCATTGAGCGTCTGCCCGTTGCCACTGAGCGTTTCCATCGTGAGCACTCCAGCGGTACGGTTACCATAGTCGGCATTAAAACCGCCAGTCATCAGGTCAAGTTGACGAATCGCGTGAAGGTCGATGATCGAAAGGGCGCCATCGACATCCTTAAGGTGGAATGGCTCCAGCAAATCAGCTCCGTCAAGGCGCACGAGCAATTGTCGCTGTGGCGCGCCGCGTACCCAGAATTTAGCCGTGAAATCATCGGCCGTAACTCCAGGTAGACGCGCGATGGAGCGAAACAAATCTTCACCTATTTGCGGCAGGCTCTCGAGATCGCGTTGGCTCAAGGTTGAGGGCGAACCGGCGCCAGCATCCGTGAGATCAAAGTGACTGGGCGTGACGACAAAGCGTTCGAGCTGCACGGCCGGTTCAGCCCTGACTGGGACGCTCTGGGCATTGAGCGAGAGCGCTGCGGCGGTCAGCAGGGTGCTCATAACCGCCCACCGGCAGGGGTCCGGATGCATGTTTATTAAATGCCAGCTAGAATGATCAGGCAAAAATTGCGGTGGCGGTTATGCGAAAAATTAAGGCCGCAGGGCAGCTGGCTGAGGCTTCGTGGTCAGCTCAAAATTATCGGTGCGAAACGGGGTAACGGGTAGCCCATCATTAGAGAAAAGATTGCAAACGGGATTATCCGCCCAGGCGTAGCGCACCGCGAGTGGGGCCGGCACTGCATCGCTCCAGACCTCGACTTGGTCGGGGCCAATAATTTTACCACTCGCCCAGTGCCAGACATGATCTGCCCCGCAAATGGCGAATCCTCGAGCTTCGCGAACATCAAAAGCGCGCAGCGTGCTACCAAAACAGTCGATCGTAAGAGTAGCTTTATTTCCGACGATTTGGAGATTTTTAAATTCAGGGCTACGGTAGGGAAATTTCAGGCCATAATCTTGGACGAGGGCCCAGCGCACGAGGCGAGAGGCTATATCGCGTTTATTGCGGGGGTGAATGTCTTTTCCTTCGCCGAGGTCGATGATGACCGCCTGCCCAGTGTGGGGAAGGCGCAGGGCCTTGGTCTGACTATCGCGCAGTTCCGCCCAAGCGCTTTCGCCGGGGCTAGCTTGTTCATCTTTAAAATCGGCGAGTTGGACCCAGTAAAAAGCGAGATCAGGCTGTTGCCATTCAGCGCGCCACTGCTCGATGAGCAGCGGGAATAATTCGGCGTACTCGTAGGCGCGCCCAGCATTGTTCTCCCCCTGATACCAAATTACTCCCTTAAGCCCATATCCGAGGGTGGGGTGCACCATGCCATTAAAAATATTGCCGGGCCGACCATTGCCGGTGAGCCAATTGCGGGGATCCTGTGGCGCAGGTTTAAGGGGCGGTTGGGCCTGCGCGTTGGCTGCTTTCCACTGCGCGATAGTTCGCTCGTAGTCAGTCTGCGCTTGGCCGGAAAGTAGGGCTTTTTCCTTTTGGGTGGTGTAGCCAAGCAAAACTTCAAAGCGGCCATCTTTTTCAATAGTGCTGCGGCGTACCCACGCCTCCGCCGCTGAGCCGCCCCAAGAATTATCGATCAAGCCTACGGGCACGCCAAGAACTTCATGAAGATAGCGGCCATATAAAAAGCCGATAGCGCTAAATTTTCTCGCAGTCGCTGGAGTAGCCGTCTGCCAGGTCCCTTTAAAATCATTCTGGGGTTCTTGGGTTCCGACCATCGGGACCGAGATGAGACGAATTTGTGGACGATTGCCGTTAGCTGCTTCGAGATCACCGTTCCAGTCGTTGCTGAGCTTAAATTGCATGTTGGATTGGCCAGAGCACATCCAGACTTCACCGACGAGGACGTCTTGAATAATTCGCGTGGTCGTTCCTTTGACCGTGATGGTCCCAGGGGCGGCGTTCGCTGGCAAGGCGGCCAGCTTAACAGACCATTTGCCATCGGTTCCAGCGATGGCTGTTTGTTGATCGCCGGCAAAGGTGACCGTGATTTTAGTGCCCGGCGTATCCCAGCCCCACAGAGGATTGGGCTGCTTTTGCTGCAGCACCATGTGATCGCTTATAATAGCGGGGAGTTTAAGTTCCGCCCGTAAAGCGGAAGCGAGCGTGAGCGCAAAAATAAACAGAGTGCCGATAGTTTTCATGGAGAAAAAGCAGGCTAATAAATGGCCAAGGGGCTCGATGAGGGGAGGGAGAGGTGATCAGAACGCAGGCGCTCGTAGTTGTAAAGTCCACCCTGCGCTTACGAGTAAGTGCGCTACGCCTACTCCCTGACTTGGCCCGTGCCGCGCACGAGATATTTATAGGTGGTCAATTCTTCAAGACCCATCGGACCGCGGGCGTGGAGTCGATCGGTGCTAATGCCGATTTCCGCACCAAAACCAAATTCGTGGCCATCATTGAAGCGGGTCGAGGCATTCCAGAGCACGACAGCACTATCGACGCCAGCGAGGAATTTTTCGGCGGTCGCACGGTCCGCTGTAACAATGGTGTCGGTATGGCGAGAGCCGTGTCCTTCAATGTGCGCGATCGCTGCAGTACAATCATCGACGATCTTGACGGCGAGAATGAGGTCCAGGAATTCGGTGCGAAAATCTTCAGGCGTGGCGAGCTGAGCGGGGAAGTTATTTTTAGTAAGAATCGCTAGGGCTCGGGGTTCGGCGCGCAGTTGGACGCCTCGGGCCGTCAAGAGCTCCGCGGCCTGCGCTAAAAATTCATCAGCGATCTCGCGGTGCACCAGGAGAGTTTCGAGGGCATTGCAAACTCCTGGGCGTGAGCATTTGGCATTCACGGTAATGTTAGCCGCCATTGCTAGATCAGCTGCGTGGTCGACGTAGAGTGCGCAAATTCCATCGTAATGTTTGATTACAGGAACACGGGCCTGCGCCATCACGGTCTCGATTAGACCGCGGCCACCGCGGGGAATCAGCAAATCGATCACGCCGACTGCTTGGCTGAGTAAGCGCACGGACTCGCGATCAGTTACGGGAATCAGTTGGACTGCCGTGGCCGGCAATCCCGCTCGGATTAAGCCGCGCCCGAGTGCGGCGGCGATGGCCAGATTGGAGTGCAGCGCTTCGGAGCCTCCACGCAAGATGACGGCATTGCCACTTTTCAGGCAAAGCCCAGCGGCATCGGCCGTGACATTGGGACGCGATTCATAAATGAATCCAATGACACCCAGCGGCACTCGTACTTTAGAGAACCGCAAACCGTTGGGTTGGGTCCATTCCGTGATTATTTTCCCAGCTGGGGTCGGCAGAGCGGCGATTTTTCGCAACCCTTGCGCACAGGCGGCAAGGCGCGCTGGATTTAATTGGAGACGGTCGATGAGCGCGATCGTTTGGCCGGCTTGCCGAGCGGCAGCCACATCGCTGGCGTTGGCTTGGAGAATGCCAACCTCGGCGGCAAGCAGTTCATCCGCCATCGCGTTGAGGGCTGCATCGAGCTGCGTCGATGAGGTGCCAGCTAGGATGCGGGCGGCAACCCGCGCCTCTTGTCCGAGTCGAGCGATGAGTTGGGCGAGATCAGCCATGATTCTCAGCGGGTGGGGAAATAGGTGCCAACGCGTTTACCAGCGACTATGTTCGCCAGCAGTCCTGCGCGGCGGCCACTAACAATCGCCACTGGAATACCGGCTTTAACTGCCAATTGCGCGGCTTGCAATTTCGTCACCATTCCTCCGGTGGACAATCGGCCTTTGTCATCACGCACCAATGGTGCAACCTCAGCGAAGTCGCGCACGAGCGGCACTACTTGGCCAGTGGCATTCAGCAGGCCATCGACGCTGGTAAGAATGACCAGCAGATCCGCTTTGACGAGAATGGCTACCTCAGCGGAGAGCCGATCGTTATCGCCAAAATTTAATTCTTCTACCGCTACCGAGTCGTTTTCGTTGATAATGGGGACGACGTTGCCGCTCGTCATGAGGTGGGCGAGGGTGTTGCGAGCGTTATCGTGGCGAGTGCGACTATCGAGATCGTTGTGGGTAAGCAGCAATTGCGCGACAGCCAGACCTTGTCGGGCGAAGGCGCTGGCATAAATGTGCATGAGCTGAGATTGGCCGACGGCGGCACACGCTTGCTTTGCGGCGAGTTGCTTCGGGCGGGCCTCGAGACCTAGGGTCGCTAGACCCGCGGCGACGGCGCCACTAGAGACGATAATGCATTGGTGGCCGGCTCGAACGAGCGCGCCCACCTCACGGGCAAGCCGAGCGATTTGTGGCCGGCTTAAACCAACCCCTCGTTTGGTGGCGAGAATGCCAGAGCCAAACTTAAGGACAATGCGTTGAGGACGTTGAGCCATGAATTTTCAGCGTAGCGAGGGTGGCTAGCGCAACAAGCTGGAATCATAAATATGTCTTATTTGCTAGAGGGTATTTTCTCGTTGATTCACAGCTCATCAACAAGTTCTGCTAGGCTGTAGAAGCTATGACACGGGGGCAGAAGCTATGACACGTCAACCTCTTGTCCGACCCGAGCGGGTGTCGTCTTATGTCCCTAACACAAAAGCAGTCTTTCCGTCCATGCACACCCATTCCTGTCCCGGTTTCCCGTTGATCTGTTCCCTTTCCAATGGGGGTGAATATGTGACCGAAGGCATGTTGAGTGGCCAGTCATCGTTCGTCCGCGCGTTGACGCGGACCATCTGAAATGAAAGCATGGTATCTGTCATCCCCATGCCGACCGTTGCTGCCTTGCCGATTATTTTTGATCTGGACCTGCCTGATCTCGCTCTCACGAGGGGCGGCGTAGTCCGTTCCCATCACGCTCGCGGCTGGTGGTGGAGCCGAGCGGGAGATACGCCAGAATCGCCCCAGAAAAATATCCCGAATGTATTGTTGGTCCATGCCTTAACTGGTAATGCGCAGGCCGGTGGGCCCGAGGGTTGGTGGGCGCCGCTGTTGGGTCCCGGACGGGTAATTGATCCGGTGCATTATCGCATTCTTTGCTTAAATAATCTTGGATCCTGTTACGGTAGCAGTGGACCCGGAGTGGCCGGTTTTCCAACTGATAAAAATATTGATCTCACGAGTCTCGATATTTCCCGCGCGCTGTTGATGGCGCTCGATAAACTTGGAATCGATCGCGTGCATTTGACGGCCGGGGGGTCGCTCGGTGGCATGGTGACACTCACGCTCGGGGCCCTGGCTCCCGCTCGCTTTGAGCGGCTGGTTCCTCTGGCCACGAGTGTAGCGGCTAGCGCCTGGGTGGTCGGCTGGAATCATGTGGCGCGTCAGATTTTACGACTCGATCCTGGTTACCCTCATCAGGTGGGCCGCGGGCTCGAGATTGCGCGGCAGTTGGCGATGTTGACTTATCGTGCCGAGCCCGGGCTCGATGCGCGGCAACCGCGGTCACTCCAAGGGAAGTCAACCGAGGTGAGTTATCCCGTGCAGAGTTATTTGGAACACCAAGGCGAGAAACTGCGCGAGCGTTTCGATGCGCAAGCCTACGAGCTCCAGCTCGCGGCGATGGATCATCACGATTTACGGCTGCCTTTACCGGGCGATACCGTGCCGGCCATTAGCCGGATTCGAGCTTCTACTCTCGTGGTTGATGTGGACACTGATCAACTTTTTACCCCAGCCCAAGCTGACGCTCTCGTGCAACATTTACAGCAAGCCGGTGCGTTAGTGGAGAGGATCACCGTGCGTAGTATTCACGGCCACGATGCGTTTTTGATGGAGTGGGAGTCGCTGGGGCCTATCTTAACCCGAGCCTTGCAGTTGCAGGCTCCCCAAAAATGAGCGAACGTTGGCAGGTTTATAAATTTGGTGGCTCCTCCCTCGGCACTTCCGGTCGTTTGCCACGAGTGCTTGAGTTGGTGGCCGCGGCGGCACGTCCGCTGGCGCTCGTGGTTTCTGCCCTAGGCGATAGCACGGATTGGCTGATTCTTGCCGCGCGCTCAGCAGAAGAAGGAAATATTAGCCAAGCTCGCCGCCAACTCGCGCAAGTGCGCGAATTGGCCACCGCAACCGGTCGAGCCGTCCTTAATAGCCAAGGCCAGAAAGGTCTAAAACATGATTTGGATGAAATTTTAACACCGATTGAGCGCTTGCTCTCAGGGATTGAGTTAACGAGGGAATGTTCACCGCGAACGCTCGATTCAATTATCAGTGTTGGCGAACGCATCTCCGTGGCTTTGCTGGCTCGCGCTTTGGTTGAGCGGGATGTGCCGGCGATCCCTGTGGATGCGCGTGATTTTGTGGTCACGGATGGTACGCATGGTGCCGCTACCGTTGATAAAACTGAAACGACAATCCGATTTAACGCTCTGCAGTCACAGTGGGTCGGCCACGTGCCGATTTTTACAGGTTTTATTGGGCGCACCAGGGATGGCCACACCACAACCCTCGGGCGTAATGGTTCTGATTATACGGCGACCCTCGTGGCTGGTTTATTAAAAGCGAGTGCGGTTACTGTATGGACAGACGTCTTGGGGGTTATGACGGCAGATCCCGCGCTTGTGCGTGAGGCTTCGCCGGTGGATCGGCTTTCGTACGATGAAGCTTTGGAGCTCGCCTATTTTGGCACCCGGATGTTTCACCCGCGCACGATTATTCCACTTCGTGAATGTGGCGCGGCATTGGTGATCCGTAGTACGACGCAGCCGGATGCTCCCGGCACGCGCATTGATGCGATTGGCAATCCCGATCCAAACCGCCCAACCTGCGTGACAAGTTTGGAGCGGCTTACGCTGCTCGGTGTGCAATCGCGCCGGACGGGCTTGGGCCGTCCCCTCGGCGGGCGCATTCTAGCCGCGCTCAATGAAGCAGGGGTTCGTGTCTGGATGACGACGGAATCTACGCTCGGCCAATCATTTTCGGTGGTAATTCCTGCGCAGGACGAAGCCGCGGCTCGGCGTAGTGTGTCGGAGGCCTTAGCGCCAGAACTGCAGTCGGGTGATCTTCGGATCGAACCGGTGCTCTCACCTGTGACGTTGGTTACATTGGTCGGGGAGAACATGGCGGGGCGCCCTAATGTTGCCGGAAAATTCCTTAACTCTATTGGTGAGGCAGGTATTGCCGTGCGCGCGGTTGCGCAGGGGGCTTCTGCTCGGAGCATTTCATGCGTGGTAGACGCCGACCAAACGGCAACAGCGGTGCGCACTGTGCACGGGGCCTTTAATTTGGCGCACACTGAAATTAGTGCGTTTCTTCTAGGGAAGGGTGTTGTCGGCGGTAGCTTGTTGAAGCAGATTGAACGGCAAAATCAGGCGTTGGGTCGCGAGCACGATGTGCAGGTGCGATTGGTGGGTATTGCCTCGAGCGGGGGAGCTTTATTCGTCGAAGATGGCCTGCCAGCTGCGACCGCAGTAACGCTTTTACTTGCGGCGCTCAAAGCGGGCAAAGTTGTGCGAGATGTAACTTCATTATTGGAGAAACTTGCCCGACTACCTAATCCCGTGCTGGTGGATTGTTCGGCCGCGCCAGGGATGGAGAAATTTTATCGTGCCGCCTTTGCTCTGGGCATTAATGTCGTCTCCGCTAATAAGCAGCCGCTCGCTCTACCCCAAGCCGAATGCGATACCTTGCGCGATGCCGCGCGGCGGCATTTCCGCGCGTATCATTATGAGACTACCGTGGGCGCAGCATTGCCGGTTATCGAGACGCTCAAAAATTTGGTGCGCACAGGTGATCACGTTATTACGATTGAAGGAGCCTTTTCTGGTACCTTGGGTTTTCTCTGTGACCGACTTGTGCAAGGCGATCCGCTATCAGTGGCCGTGCGCAAAGCTCGCGATTTGGGCTACACTGAGCCGCACCCACGCGATGACTTATCCGGCCTCGATGTAGCTCGTAAGGCTATCATTCTCGCTCGCGAACTTGGGTTGCAGGTGGATTTGACTGATGTGGTACTCGAACCATTTGTTCCGGCAGAAAATTTACGTGAGGATGACCCTGAGAAATTCTTGCAATCGCTCACGAGCCTAGATGCCGCGGTGGCCGCACGGGTCGCAGCCTGCAAGGCGCAGGGTAAGTTGCCGCGTTATCTTGCACGGATTACTCCTGGCGCGCTTGGGCCTAAGGTTTCCGTCGGGCCCATCGAAGTTGACGTCGCTCATTCTGCTGCGGCTTTGCGCGGGGCGGAGGCTTTTGTCGCTTTTCATACCGAACGTTATCGAGAATATCCTATGGTCGTACGGGGAGCTGGCGCCGGTGGGGAAGTCACCGCGGCAGGCGTATTGGCTGATATTTTGCGTTTAGCTCAGAATATTCGCGGTCGCCGCTAGCTAAATGCCTTCAGCACGGCTCGGTGGGACAAATATGCTCAATTGGCATAATTAATCCTGAGACTAGTATTGACAGGGCATGAGCCGATTTGCACTTTTCGCGTGTCCCATGAATTCCAGCGTAGCACTTATTGCGCTTATTACCGTCGTCCTAGCCATTGTGGCTACGGACCCGAACACACATGGGCGGCTCGCCAAAGCCACTAGCTCCTAAGAGAAAAAAATCTCAAAATCAGGAAGCCGCCCACCGAAAAAGGGGCGGTTTTTTTATTTTACGAATATGACGCAATCCCAGCACCTGTTCCCGAACCAATTCTCGCCGTGTTGCAATAATTTCAACAATATCATCTAATCTTTACCTCCATGGAATCAGGCAAACGCCATAGTCAAGTTGTCACCGACGGTCCTAGCCGCGCGCCGGCCCGGGCCATGATGAAAGCCGTCGGCTTTACCGACGCCGATCTAAGTAAACCGTTGATTGGTATTGCCAATACTTGGACCGAGATCGGGCCCTGTAATTTCCACCTGCGTACTCTAGCTGAGCATGTTAAAGCCGGTGTTCGTGCGGCTGGTGGCACCCCCTTGGAATTTAATACCGTCTCAATATCAGACGGTATCACGATGGGCACCGAAGGGATGAAAACCTCACTCATCAGTCGCGAATTGATCGCCGACTCCATTGAGCTCGTGGCTCGCGGTAACAGTCTTGACGGCTTGGTTTGTCTTTCTGCCTGCGATAAAACTAATCCTGGCGTCATGATGGCGTTGGCGCGGATGGATATCCCCGGTTTAGCGCTCTACGGCGGTTCAATCAATCATGGTCACCACCATGGTAAGTCTCTGACGGTTCAAGATGTCTTTGAGGCCGTGGGTGCTTTTAACGCCGGCAAGATCGATCAAAAAGAATTTCAAGCGATCGAAAACACCGCCTGTCCAACCGCGGGTGCCTGCGGTGGTCAGTTTACCGCTAATACGATGGCCACTATTATGGAGGCTATTGGAATTTCGCCGGTTGGCCTTAATGGCATCCCGGCTACCGACGAAGCAAAAAATCAAGCAGCCTTTCGCTGCGGCGAACTCGTCATGGATCTGGTGAGGAAAAATTTAAAGCCGTCGCAAATCATGACGCGTCCCGCTTTCGAGAATGCCATTGCTTCGGTCGCCGCCTCCGGCGGTTCAACGAATGCCGTGCTGCATTTATTGGCGCTGGCGAGGGAAGCGAATGTGGCTTTGCAGATTGATGAATTTGACACGATCAGCGCGCGTACCCCGACGATCGCCACCCTTAAACCCGGTGGGCTCTACACAGCAGTCGAAATGCATCAGGCTGGTGGTATTTCCCTCCTGCTTCGCCGTCTCCTCGAGGGCGGCTTGTTACATCAAGACTGTCTCACCGTTACGGGGCGAACAATTGGGCAAGAAGTGGCGGCGGCTCCCGAGACGACTGGGCAGCAGGTCATTCGTCCCACCGACAAACCTTTCAAAACAACCGGGGGCCTTGTTATTCTGCATGGTAATTTGGCCGAAGAGGGGGGGGTGCTTAAAGTTGCCGGTAGCGCCATTAAGAATTTTCGTGGCCCTGCCCGAGTTTTTAACAACGAGGAGGATGCCATGGCTGCTGTGAATGCGCAAAAAATTGTACCCGGTGATGTCGTGGTGATTCGCTACGAAGGACCTAAGGGCGGCCCTGGTATGCGCGAAATGCTTGGAGTCACGGGGGCGCTCGCCGGTGCGGGCATGTCTGAAACCGTCGCGTTACTTACCGACGGACGTTTTTCGGGTGCCACCCGCGGTTTCTCGATTGGCCATGTTGCTCCCGAAGCCTTCGTGGGTGGGCTCATCGCTCTCGTGCGCGAGGGCGATCCGATTGATATCGACGTGGCGACTCGTCGTCTGCAGCTCGATGTACCGTCCGCGGAATTGGCCGCGCGGCGGAAAAATTGGACTGCGCCTGCGCCTCGCTATTTACGCGGGGTCATGGCTAAATATGCCAATACCGTTTCCTCCGCTGCGGTCGGCGCAGTTACCAATTAATTATTTTCTATTTCTTCAAAATCTTACCTAGCATAATATGAAACTCACAGGAGCAGAAATCATTTGGGAGTGTTTACAAAAAGAAGGTGTCGACGTCGTTTTCGGCTATCCGGGTGGGGCGATTTTGCCCACCTACGATGCAATGACTAAATACCCTAAAATTCACCACGTGCTCGTGCGTCATGAACAGGGCGCTACCCACATGGCCGACGGTTATGCTCGGGCTAGCGGTAAAGTAGGCGTCGCCATTGCCACCTCCGGTCCAGGCGCGACCAACATGGTTACCGGTATCGCCACCGCGATGATGGACTCCTCGCCGATTGTCTGCATCACCGGCCAAGTTGGCTCCAAGGCGATCGGGACCGATGCGTTTCAAGAAACCGACGTGACCGGCGTTACCTTGCCGATTACCAAACATAATTATCTTGTGACGAAACCAGGCGATATTGCCCGCGCTATTCGCGAAGCATTCTATATTGCCAAGAGTGGTCGTCCGGGACCGGTTTTGGTGGATATTACCAAGGACGCTCAGCAGATGACGGCAGAATTCGACTGGGAGGGTGCGGCCCCCCGTTTACCGGGTTACCGCCCCAGCTACCATGCACCGATGTCAGAATACGCGCGCGCTGCAGATCTGATTAATTCAGCCAAGCGCCCGCTCATTTTGGCAGGGCAGGGTATTCTTAAATCTGGCACCACCGCTGAAGTGCTCGCGCTGGCCAAAAAAGCCGGCATTCCTATCACCACCACCTTGCTCGGGCTCGGTGTGATTCCCGCTTCTTCACCCCTTAATTTGGGCATGATGGGCATGCATGGTGAAGCTTGGGTCAACCAAGCTATTCAGCAGGCCGACTTGCTGATAGCGCTCGGCATGCGCTTCGATGATCGCGTTACCGGCAACCTCAAGACCTACGCTCTTAATGCCAAAAAAATCCACGTCGATATTGATCCGACTGAGATTAATAAAAATGTCCCAGTCGATGTCGCCCTGATTGGCGATCTGCGCGAAGTGCTCGCGCTGATTGAACCTCAGGTTAAAAAAGGCACGCACTCCGATTGGTGGACTTCGATTAACGCCCAACGCGGGGATGCCGCCGTGCGTGATATTCAGGCCTTACCCGATAGTGGGCATCTCTATGCCGCCCACGTCATCAATGATCTTTGGCGCCTGACTCAAAAACGCGACACGATCGTGGTCACAGATGTGGGGCAGCATCAAATGTGGGAGGCGCAATATTATCGTCACGAAAAACCGCGCTCACTGATTACTTCTGGTGGCTTGGGTACCATGGGCTTCGCCTTGCCGGCGGCCATCGGCGCTAAATTTGCCTGCCCAGACAAAGATGTCTGGGTCGTCGTGGGTGATGGTGGCTTTCAGATGACTTCGTGTGAATTGGCCACGGCTGAGCAGGAAGGCATTAAGGTCAATGTAGCTATCATTAATAACTCTTTCCTCGGCATGGTCCGCCAATGGCAGGAATTTTTCTACGACAAGCGCTACGCCGCTACGCCGATGACAGGCCCAGATTTCGTTAAACTAGCAGAGGCCTATCGCCTCAAAGGGCTGCGCTGCAACCAACGCGGTGATGTTAAATCTACCGTAGAAAAAACTCTAGCGACAAAGGGTACGGTCGTAATCGATTTTGTCGTAGAGAAAGAAGATTCCGTATTCCCCATGGTGCCGGCTGGAGCTGATCTCGATAAGATGATCCGTCGGCCTAAGCAGGATGTGATGCTGGAAGCGGGCTCTGACAAAGACTGGGAAATGCCGGCAGCTTCGGCTGCTCCCGTGAAAACAAGTGCCACTCCCCGCGGTCGTGGCAAAACTTTGCCGGTCGCTAAGAAAGCAGCTCGTCCCGCTCTGCGTAAGTCTAACCGCCGCTAAACTTCTCCTCTCATGGCTAAACATACTCTCATCGCTTACGTGGAAGACGTCCCTGGCGTCCTCAACCGAATCTCCTCACTTTTTCGGCGGCGTAATTTTAATATCGATTCCCTGACGGTTGGTCGGACCGAGCAGACGGGTGTCTCTCGCCTGACCGTAGTAGTTGAGGCGACCGATGCAGGCGCTCGGATCGTCGAAGCTAATCTCTATAAGCTCGTCAATGTCTTGCGCGTTGACGATTTGACTCACAAATCAGCGCTTATGCGTGAGCTCGGCCTCGTGAAGGTTAAGGTCACCCCACAGACTCGCGCGCAAGTGTTGCAGCTCGTCGAGGTCTTCCGCGCTCGCGTGGTGGACGTTGATGAAGAAACGCTTGTTATTGAAGTAACCGGTACGCCCGAGAAAATCGGAAAATTTGAACTCGTGCTCCGGCCTTATGGCATTGTCGAGATTGTGCGCACGGGCGCTGTAGCGATGGCTCGTGGCAGCGCATTGCTGTCGTCGGCGCCACCGTTGGTTCGCACCGATACTTCAGCGGATCATGGCAACGATGACTCCGGTCTTTCGATGTCAGTTTAATTTATTTATTAACCCTCACTGCTTAATCCTTAGTTTTTATTACCATGGCTAAAATATACTACGACAAAGACGCAAACCTCTCACTCATCCGCCGTAAAAAAGTCGCGATCATCGGCTACGGCTCTCAGGGCCACGCCCACGCCCTCAATTTAAAAGAGAGTGGGGTGCAAGTGCGCGTTGGTCTTTCGCTCAAAAGCAAGTCCGTGGCTAAGGCCAAAAAAGCCGGCCTTACCGTGTGCTCAGTGGATGCTGCTGCCCAGTGGGCCGACGTCATCATGGTGCTGGTGCCGGATCATATCCAAGCTCGCCTCTACCGTGAATCAATTGCCCCCCACCTCACGGCAGGCAAGATGCTGATGTTCGCCCACGGCTTTAATATTCGCTTTGGTGGGATCGTTCCGCCGAAGAATGTCGACGTCACGATGATTGCGCCCAAGTCCCCTGGCCATCGCGTGCGGGAAGTTTTCCAAGAGGGCGGCGGCGTTCCTGGCCTCATCGCTGTTTATCAAAATCCAACCGGCCAAGCCAAAAAATTAGCGCTGTCCTACGGTCGTGGCATCGGCTGCACCCGCGCTGGGGTGCTGCAGACAACCTTTACTGAAGAGACAGAGACCGATTTATTCGGTGAGCAAGCGGTGTTGTGTGGCGGTTGCGCTGAGCTGGTTAAGGCCGGCTTCAAGACGCTCGTCGACGCCGGCTATCAACCTGAGATCGCTTACTTCGAGTGCATGCATGAGCTGAAGCTTATCGTTGATCTCATGTATCGTGGTGGCCTCAACTACATGCGCTATTCGGTCTCGGACACAGCGGAGTGGGGCGACTACGTCTCCGGCCCGCGCGTCGTTACCAAGCAGACGCAGCAAGAAATGAAGCGCATCCTGAAGGATATCCAGCAGGGCAAATTCGCCAAGCGCTTCATCGACGAAAATAATAAGTACGGCCGCAAGACCATGAATAAATTCCGTAATCAAGAACGCGGTCAGAAGATCGAGGTCGTGGGCGCTAAGCTCCGCGCCATGATGCCGTTTCTTAATCCCGTCACGATTAGTAAATGATTGAGTCGTAATTGCCCTCACGGGTAAGCCCGCTCCTTGTTAGTGGGCCTTTAGGGGCTCAATGAAACGGAGCAGTCTTACCTTTAAATTTAATCCTCACATTCATGTCTGACTACGTTCGCATTTTCGACACCAGTCTGCGCGACGGCGAGCAAGCACCTGGCGCATCTATGACTTCAGCTGAAAAGCTCGAAGTGGCGCGGGCGCTTGCGCGGTTGGGGGTTGATGTGATCGAGGCGGGTTTCCCCGCGGCTTCCCCTGATGATTTGGCTGCGGTTCAAGCGATTGCGGCTGAAGTTGGACAAGTGGCAGTGGTGGGGCGCCCCCAAAAAGAACCACCGGTTATCTGCGGGCTCGCTCGTTGTACCCGTAAAGATATTGAGGCGGCTTGGCAGGGCGTTAAAGGCGCGCAGCGCCCGCGCATTCATACGTTCCTCGCCACCAGTGATATTCATCTGGAGCATAAGCTGCGGATGTCCCGCGTGGAGATGTTAGCCCGTGCGGTCGAGATGGTCGCATTTGCTAAATCGTTGTGCGCCGACATTGAGTTTTCGCCTGAGGATGCGGGGCGGAGCGATCCGCTCTTTTTATATCAAGTGCTCGAGGCGGTGATTAAGGCAGGGGCGACCACACTTAATATTCCTGATACCGTGGGGTACACAATGCCCGATGAGTATGGCGCTCTGATCGCGGGCATCATTGAGCATACCCCCGGGGCGAAAAATGTAATCATTTCAGTTCACTGTCATGATGATCTTGGCTTGGCCGTGGCAAATTCATTGGCCGGTCTTCGGGCCGGAGCGCGCCAAGCGGAAGTAACGATCAACGGAATCGGCGAACGCGCTGGTAATGCCGCACTGGAGGAAGTCGTGATGGCGATTCGGACCCGCGGAGAAAAATTTGGCTTAGCTACAGGCATCGATGCCACCCAACTCTGCCGCACCAGCAAGCTAGTCGCGCATAACACCAGTTATCCATTACCGCCTAATAAAGCCATCGTGGGAGCCAATGCCTTCGCGCATGAATCGGGCATTCACCAAGATGGCATGATTAAAAATGCGCAGACCTATGAAATCATGCGCCCCGAGGATGTGGGTGCGGTGCAGACCACTCTCGTTTTGGGTAAACATTCTGGCCGCGCGGCTTTTTCGAAACGGCTAGCCGAACTCGGCTATGCACTTGAGGGCGATGCTTTGCTCAAGGCTTTTAATGAGTTTAAGAAACTCGCTGATCGTAAGAAAGCGGTCCATGATGCTGATTTGATTGCACTGGCGTCCGACGAGCGCGCCACCGTCCCTGAGCTCTGGGCCTTGGAAAATCTTCAGGTTGTCTGCGGCACGACAAGCGTTCCCACCGCGACGGTGCGCTTGCGTGATCCTGCTGGTAAAATCCATAACTACGCAGCCAGCGGAACGGGTCCCGTCGATGCGGCCTATAAAGCGATCGACGCGATTGTTAATCTCCCCGTTACGTTGCTCGAATTTGGTATTAACGGAGTCACTGAGGGCATCGATGCCCTCGCCGAGGCTTCGGTGCGCGTGCGGCATGAAGACCAGCGTTCAAGTCACGGCCACGGTGCCGATACCGATATCGTAGTGGCCAGCGCAAAGGCCTACATCGCTTCATTAAACCAAGTGCTTTCCCGTCAGGCTACGAGTCGAGCTCAGCATCCTCAACAAACCCCCACCGTTTCAATTCATTCTCCATGAGCCAGAATCCCAAAACACTGTTTCAGAAAATCTGGGACAATCATGTCGTCGCCGAAGAGCCTGGTGCCCCCGCCGTGCTCTATATCGATTTGCACCTTGTGCATGAAGTGACCTCGCCGCAGGCCTTTGCCGTGCTTAAAGAGCGCGGCCTAAAAGTGCTTCGTCCTGATCGCACGGTCGCCACGATGGATCATTCGATCCCCACTAAAGGCGGCTACGAGGCTGCTGATGAAATGGGGCGGATTCAATTACGCTTGCTCGAGGCTAATGCTTTAGCCCACGGCGTCCGGATCTATGGTTTGAATTCTGTGCAACGGGGTATTGTTCACGTCATTGGGCCAGAACAGGGCTTTACTCAACCGGGCATGACTATCGTGTGTGGTGACAGCCATACTTCGACACATGGCGCTTTCGGCTCTCTCGGCTTCGGCATCGGCACAAGCGAGGTCGGTCATGTCCTAGCCACGCAATGCTTGCTTCAGCGTAAAGCGCGGACCTGCGAAGTGCGAGTTGATGGTGCGCTGCGGCCTGGCGTTACCGCTAAAGATATTATTCTCGCCGTGTTGGCCAAGATTGGCGTCGGCGGCGGAACCGGCCATGTGTTTGAATATACTGGCTCGGCTATTCGCGCGCTCGACATGGAAGGCCGCATGACGGTTTGTAATATGTCGATTGAGGGCGGTGCCCGTGCTGGTATGGTAGCGCCAGATGATAAGACCTTTAATTTTGTGGCGGGGCGTGAATTTGCGCCGAAGGGCGCCGCCTGGGATCAGGCGGTTGCTCGCTGGCGCCAGTTGCCCACGGATCAGGGCGCAACCTACGATAAGACGGTCACGCTCGATGCCCACAGTCTCGAACCGATGGTTACCTTTGGCACCAATCCGGGGCAGGGCGTCGCGATTACACAACCGCTGCCGTTGCCGTCGAGCTTAGCTGATGCCGCGGAGCGCGCCGGGCTTGAAAAATCACTCGCCTACATGAAATTTGAAGCCGGGAAACCAATCCTCGGCCAACCAGTTGATGTTGTGTTTCTCGGTTCCTGCACGAATTCACGGCTCGTTGACTTGCGTGCGGCCGCCCATCTGCTGAGGGGGCGTAAAGTTGCCTCGAGCGTAAAAATGATGGTCGTTCCTGGTTCGCAGTCCGTCAAACAGGCTGCGGAAGCCGAGGGCTTAGATCGGATATTTAAAGAAGCTGGCGCCGATTGGCGCGAGGCTGGTTGCTCAATGTGCATCGCGATGAATGGCGATCAACTTTCTCCAGGCCAATTGGCCGTCTCGACTTCCAATCGCAATTTTGAGGGCCGGCAAGGTAAAGGCGGTCGCACCGTGCTCGCCTCACCGCTCACTGCCGTCGCTACGGCGGTGGCCGGTTGTATTGCTGATCCGCGAGTTTTATTAAACGGAGGTCAATCATGAGCGCACCCAAATTCACCACTCTCACGGCCCGCTGCGTCGTGCTATCTAACACGGATGTTGATACCGATCAGATTATCCCGGCGCGGTTTCTCAAAGTAACCGATAAGCTAGGCCTGGGGGAAAAACTTTTCTGCGACTGGCGTTATCTCGACGATGGCTCGCCTAATCCCGCCTTCATTTTGAATCAGCCTGAGGCGAAAGGGACCAAAATTTTAGTGGCCGGTAATAATTTTGGCTGCGGCTCCTCGCGTGAGCACGCTCCGTGGGCCTTAGTGGGTTGGGGTTTTCAGGCCGTGATCTCCCCGATGTTTGCCGATATTTTTAAAGGTAACTCGCTTAAAAATGGGTTGATTCCAGTCGTGATTCAACCGGCCGCTCACGCGGCCTTGCTCGCGGCTCGGGCTAAAAATCATGATCTCCCCGTGACGGTCGATCTGCGTGCTTCAACCGTGGCTTGGCCCGGGCAAGCTCCGATTAATTTCCCGATCGATCCGTTCTCTCGCACCTGCTTGCTGGATGGAGTAGACGAACTCGGCTATTTGCAGAAATTCGCGGGTCAGGCGCAAGCCTACGAAGCGCGCCATGCCTAAGCATTCTTCGCCTTCATCCATCGAGATCTTTGATACCACGTTGCGCGACGGCGCGCAGACCGAAGGGATCTCGTATTCGGTCGACGACAAGTTGCGCATCGCGCGCAAGCTCGACGAATTAGGCGTGGCTTTTATTGAAGGCGGTTGGCCGGGTTCCAATCCGAAGGATGAAGTTTTTTTTGCGCAGGCGCGGTCAGAATCTTGGGCTCAGGCCAAACTGGTGGCTTTTGGGGCGACCCGTCGCGCCAGTCTCCAGGCCGCAGATGACCCCAGCATTCGGGCCCTAGTCGCGGCCGGCACTGACGTTTGTGCAATTTTTGGCAAATCATCTATTTTGCAGGTGAAGGAAATTCTCCGCACGACGTTAGAGGAAAATCTTAAAATGATTGAGGACACGGTGGCTTATCTGCGGAGCCAGGGAAAACGCGTGATCTATGACGCTGAGCATTTTTTTGACGGTTATCACTTAGATGGAGCTTATGCCTTGCAGACTTTACAGGCAGCCGTTCGCGGTGGGGCCGAGACCATTGTCCTGTGTGATACCAATGGGGGCTCCTTGCCTTGGCAGGTAGAGGCGGCCGTGCAGACAGTTAAGGCCAAGCTCGGGCCGACTGTAGCCGTGGGGATTCACGCCCACGATGATACAGGTTGCGGGGTCGCGAATAGCTTAGCCGCTGTGCGGGCGGGTGCTCGTCATGTTCAGGGTACCATCAATGGCTATGGTGAGCGTTGTGGTAATGCTAATTTGTGCGTGGTTATTCCGGCGCTGGAGTTAAAGCTTAACCTTCAGGCGTTACCTTCGGGCGCTTTGCCCCGCTTACATGAAGTGGCACGTTTTGTCGCAGAGGTAGCAAATTTCGCACCGAATGAGCACATGGCTTATGTCGGCAATAGTGCTTTTGCCCACAAGGCTGGCGTGCACGTCTCGGCCATGCAGCGCCATCCCGACGCTTATCAGCATATTGACCCTGCCTTAGTTGGTAACGCCATGCGTGTGGTCGTCAGCGAGCTCTCCGGTCGGGCTAATGTCGTCTCTAAAGCTAGCGAACTCGGTTTGGCCAATCTTGATGCGGCGACCGGCGCAAAAATTGTCGAACTTATCAAGGCCAAGGAGTACGCAGGATTTTCTTTTGAAGCGGCCGAAGCGAGTTTGGCGTTATTAGTGCGCCGATTATCGCTCGATTATCAGGCGCCTTTTGCGCTGGTCGATTACCGTGTGATGGTTAGCCGGCATGGCGCGCGTAGTATGGCTGAAGCCACCATTAAATTGCAGGTTGGCCATCAGGAAGCTCATACCGCAGCGGAAGGCACTGGTCCGGTGCACGCTTTCGATCAAGCGCTGCGCAAAGCGCTCCAGCCGCATTTTCCAGCCGTAAAAAATATTCAGCTCGCCGACTACAAGGTGCGCATTTTAAATTCTAACAATGGCACGGCGGCGGTGACCCGCGTGCTCATCGATTGGCATGACGACAGCAAAGGCAATAATCCGGCTGGCCCGATTCGCCGCTGGAGCACGGTTGGGGCCGGCGCAAATATTTTGGAAGCAACTTGGTTGGCTCTGGCTGATGGTTTTGAATATGCTGTGACTCAAGAGTTCGCTCAAAAATAGAATTATTTCATGAACGCAAAAATCGCTCTTACCCCCGGTGACGGGATTGGCCCTGAGGTAGTCAATGAAGCTCGACTCGTGCTCGAGGCTGTCGCCCAGCGCTATGGTCATAAATTTAATTTCTCCGAGCATTTGCTGGGAGGCTGTGCAATCGATGCTAAAGGAACTGCTATGCCTGACGATACTCTCGCTGCGTGTCAGGCGGCAGATGCAGTGTTGTTAGGCGCGGTGGGTGGACCCAAGTGGGATGACCCGCAAGCAACCGTGCGCCCTGAGCAGGGCTTGCTCGCCATCCGCAAGGCGCTTGGGCTTTACGCTAATGTGCGTCCGGTCCGCCCCTATCCATCACTCGCTAAACTTTCACCTCTGAAACCCGAACGGGTGGCTGGGGTGGATTTTGTCGTGATCCGTGAACTGACTGGTGGACTTTATTTTGGCACACCCAAGGGACGCACAATGACCCCTGAGGGTGAACGTGCGGTGGATACTCTCATCTATACGGATTGGGAGATCCGTCGAATTGTTCGGCTCGCTTTTCAGCTCGCGCAAAAGCGCCGCAAGTTTGTTACCTCGGTCGATAAAGCTAATGTTCTCGAATCGTCGCGCCTGTGGCGAAAGGTGGCAATCGAAGTTAGCCGGGAATTCCCTGACGTTAAGCTTGAGCATCAACTGGTTGATTCCTGCGCCATGCGTTTGATCACGCATGCGCCTCAATTTGATGTGATTGTAACAGAAAATATGTTCGGTGATATTTTAACCGATGAAGCGGCGGTCCTGGCTGGTTCGTTAGGCGTATTGCCCAGCGCTTCACTCGGCGCAGGGAAGCATGGTCTTTATGAACCGATTCACGGTTCGGCTCCGGACATCGCGGGCAAGGGCATCGCCAATCCAGTCGGCACCATCCTGTCAGTGGCCCTGTTGCTTCGGCATTCACTCGGTCTTGAAGCAGAGGCTTCCGAAGTCGAGGCCGCCGTCAATTTAGCCCTAGAGGAAGGTAAGCATACGGCTGATCTTGGAACTAAGACTCCGTTGAGTACTACCCAAATGGGTGAAGCCATTCGCGAGCGGTTGGCCCAAGGCATCATTCACCGCCACCATGATTAATTTTATTTTATGAGTAGTTCTGCTCCGCAGCTTTTGGATACCACGCGCTTCATTGCGCGGCATGTGGCGAGTTTACGCCGCTCGGGTATTCGTGATTTTTTTGAACTGGTCGCTAAAACCGATGGGGTTATCTCCCTTGGTATTGGGGAACCCGACTTTGATACCCCGCAGCCTATTCGCGATGCCGTAACCACGGCGATGAATACGGGGAAGACCCACTATACCTCAAATCTCGGGTTGCCGGATTTGCGCAAGGAGATCTGTCGTTACGCCGAGGGTCATTTTAAGGTCAGTTACCATCCGGATGACGAGGTGCTCGTGACGGTGGGAGTTTCCGAGGGGCTAGATCTCACTTTGCGCGCGTTGCTTAACCCGGGCGATAAGGTGATGTATCACCAGCCGTGTTATGTTTCCTACGCTCCTTCGGTCGATTTGGTTCATGCCGTGGGCGTGCCGGTGGCGACGAGTGCGCGCGATTTTTTCTCGCTTGATGCACCCGCGCTCGCGGCCGCTTGGCAGCCCGGCTGCAAATTGCTTTTACTAAATCTACCCTGCAATCCGACCGGGGGTGTATGCTCTCGTGAACAACTAGAGCGGATCGCGAAATTCGCGATTGATAAGGATATGATCGTTGTCAGCGACGAGATCTATTCGGAGCTCGTTTTCGAGGGCACCCACACGAGCATCGCTAGCCTTCCCGGTATGCGGGAGCGGACGATCCTGCTCCATGGATTTTCAAAAGCTTTTGCCATGACTGGATTTCGGCTGGGCTACGCTTGTGGGCCAGCTCCACTGATCGAGGCCATGATGAAGGTCCACCAGTATACGATGCTATGTGCCCCGAGCATCAGCCAAGAAGGTGCCCTGGTGGCTCTCCGGCTTGGTGATGACGCTACAAAGTTTATGCGCGATCGCTATCGAGAGCGGCGTGATCTCTTTGTGCGCCGAATTAATGCCGCCGGCCTGGCCTGCCACGCCCCGCGCGGATCTTTTTATGCTTTCCCTTCCGTGGTTTCTACAGGGTTAGGGGAGGGTGAGTTCGCCCGCCGACTGTTGACTGAGCACAAGGTAGCAGTCGTCCCCGGTACCGCATTTGGTGATGCCGGCAAAGGACACGTGCGGGCCTGTTTTACCGCTAACGAAGAAAAGCTCACGGCGGCCTGTGATCGTATTGAGCGACTGCTTCAATCGCTCTAGTAGGCTTCGTTCGTTTGCGCCAAGTGAGTTGGCATAAAAAAGGCTCGGGCTTTTATGCCCGAGCCTAAAGTAACTTAATTAAGAGTAACTTAGTAGGTAATCGTGTAGCCTACGGTAACAGCTCCACGACCGATGGCCGCACTATTCACCGTCTTCCCGCTGCTGCCCTGCTTGAGGAAGTTATTTGAACCAGCGCTATAGCTCCAGCCAACCGTAATTTTGGAGGTTTTACTGACTTGGAACGGCATTGCTACCCCGAAGAGGTAGTAGTCGCCCCAATTCTTGATATCGGGCGTATTGTTGGGAGCGTAGTCCGTAAGTTTGAATGTGCCGATCGTTGCGGTGAAATCTAACTCAGAGGCGATCGCAGCAAGTGGAGCCACAAAGGCTGCGGTCAATTCAGCTGTTGGGCCCTTAACCACAAAATCATAGTAGAGCTTGGGGGTAATTTTTAGCCCGCCGATAGTGTAATTAAATGCAACGCTTGGCTCAAAAGTGCCTTTATAAAAGCCGTTAAGCTTCACGGCATTGGGGTAGGTATAAAAGGTAACCCCAGGCACAATCGTCATGTCTTTAGCTACCTCGAGTGAGTATGAGCCATAAAAATCTAGCTCAGGAGCAGATTGGCCAACAACTTTATCCTGTAAGGGGAAGTTAGTCCAAAGTCCGGCGGCAAGGTTGCCGCGGTCGTACTCAATCGAAGGTTGGAAGGAGGTCCCACCAAGGCGGACACCCCGAAACATGTATTGCGAAGTCACTGCTGAAGTAACGATCAATGAGCCAGTCGTTGGCTCGGTAGTCGTTTGCGCGATGAGCAGGGACCCCATCGCCAGTGCAGCGAGGGAGAGGATTGTTTTTTTCATAGATGTAGTTGGTTGTTTTTGGATCGATATTACGTAGCCAAGTCGAGCGATCAGGCCGAGTGGGCTTAGGCAAAAACCTAAGCTTTCCCGGGCGGTTTTGTGAGAAACACCCTGTCCGATTGACTACGACACCTATAGCAAGTGTCGGGCCAAATCGGTGGACTTCACCGCTCGTCGATCTGATACATTTAAAATAAAACAAAGTTCCCGTTTTTTTTGATCACGTTATCTTTCTAAATGGCCGAGACCGATGAGTCATGCTGTTAACGGCCTGAGCTGGATTTATTCGATGCACCCCTGCTGCCGCTAGGAATTAAAAACAGCATTTATCTCACCTGGCAGCACAGGTCTTGGTTGATCCGCTCGCTAGCACGCGATCATTGACTGCTTACATTGAGGGGAGCCCAGCGGGCGAATTATAGAAATGTTCTATCTCTGAAAATCACACAGGGGTAATGCACTGCCGCATTTTTCCGGACTGGTTCCTCAGGGCATAAAAAAGCCGCACCTTAAGGTGCGGCTAGGCTGGCTTATTAAGCCGAGATATTATTTTGCTGCCGTTGGTGGCAGCGGCGGCGGTGACACCGCGATCGAGCTATCGTTAAGCTTTTTAGCTACCATTTCCATGGTGCGCTGGATTTCAAGCTCCGCATTACGACGATTGATTTTCATCAATTCTACCGTCTTGGCGAGTGCGAGATTCTCACGGGCAAGATTTTCTTTTGCGTTACGATTCTGGGCAATCTGAGATTCTAGATCAGTAATCTCTTTACTGAGTTTGGCTGCTTGAGTGGTGTAATCGGCTGTTTGATCACGCAGTGATTTCATCGCGTCATCATACTCGGCCTGTTTTTTGGCCTGCTTTTTGCGATCTTCGGCATCGCGTTCTTCCTGCCGGCGCTTGGCGTCGGCCGTCGCTTTGAGTTCGACCTCATCTTTGCGCCTTTTTTCCTCAATTTTTATTTTTGTGGCTTTGGCCTGATTCGCCATTTCCCGCGCATGCATTTCTTGCAGGGAACTATTATAAGTGACCGCAAAAATGGCCAACAGAACGATCGGAACGATAAGATAAGACTTGTTCATGGGGAGCGAAGGTAAGGCGGTTTAGCTTTTCTTGGCGGCAGCTGCTGCAATTCGGGCAGCCTCTGCACGGGCTACTTCAGCAGCATTAATTTTATCGAGCAAATTATAGTAATACCCAACGTTGGCTTCAGCTTGTTTGAGATAATTTTTCAGAAAAATTTCTTCTTCGACATGCTTTTTCTTTTCTTCGGTCACTTTATCAACCCCTGCTTTGACTTCCACGAGGTCTTTTTTAAGGCGATCGGATTGTTCCCTTAAGCGTTTGCGCTCTTCATAGGCGCGCTGGCGCTGATCATCAGCTTCTTGCCGGGCAGTTTTTTTCAGCTCGTCTAAGCGTTCTTTTTCAGCGCGGTCTACAGCTCTGATTTTAGAAGCCTCAATGGCCGCCGCAATCGCTTTTTCACGATCCAAGATCTGCTGTTTGGCTTTCTCTTTTTTAACATTTTCTGCAGCGACTTTGACCGCCGTTAGGCGCGCTTCATAGCCGCTCGAGAAGCTGAGGTAGAAACCGCCAAAGATCAGCAGGCCGATAAGTGGGAAGATGATGTAGACTTTGTTCATGGTCGGGTAATGCGTGCGTTAAAAATTAGCGAAAATCACATTTTGCTTTTCTTGAGATCGCGATCTTTGAGGATCTCTTCAATCGCTTTGATCATATTTTGGCCATCTTTAGCGCCCTCAGGGTAGGCGGCGCCTTTTTTGGCTGCATCAAGTGCGATATCAAATTTCTTAAGCTCGTAGGAAACGTAAGCAAGGAACAGGTAGACCGAATGGGGCTTAGATAGTCCCCCTTTAGCGACGGCTGCTTGAAGGTGAGGAAGAGCCTCAGTCGGCTTCTCAAGCGTATGATAAGCTTGGGCTATCATGAATTCAAGCTGGCCTGATTTAGGGAAGGCTTTTGTGGCACTCTTGAGCGCCTCAATTGCTTTTAAGGGGCGTTCCAGCTGGTTGTAAGCAAGCGCCAGCAGCTCCCAGTTTTTGATCTCATTTTCGATATGCCCGTTCCGCAGGCCGGTTTCCAATAATTCAGCTGCTTGCCCGAATTGACCAATATTAAAATAAATCCCGATTAGATTGAAATAGTCCTTCGGTGCAACCAAGAGGCCATGCGCTTGAGCGCGTTCTAATGAGAGAATTGCCCGGAGGTCTTGGCCCGATCCGAGGTAGAGGGCGGCGAGTTGTTGCCAGTAATTAGCTGAATCAGGCTTCTGTTTCACCATGATCTCAAGAATTTCTACCGCTTCCGCATTACGGTTTAACTGCTGTAGGCAGACTAGTTTGAGAACATAGAGAATGTCTTTTGGGCGGGTCGTAAGGTGAAGGCCGATCTCTACTTGCTCTAAGCAGCGCTGTAACATCGGCAAATCAGGGTGATCAGCGACCTGGATAGCCCGGTTATAAAGGAGCTGGGCATAAATGAGTTGCGCCTCAGCCGTAGACTTCGGATTGAGCTTAAGCCAGCGGGCCATCGTTTTATCCGCTTTCTCGTAAAGCGCTGAGGCCGCGGCGGGGTTTTTTGTATTAACGGCTTCCTGCAGGCAAAGTTGCGCTAGGAAGAACAGGAAATCGCGAGTGGCACGCTCCTCGTAATATGTAGGCGTTCTTGAGTCTGATAGAGCTAAGCCTCGTTCAAGTGGCTCGATGACTTTACTGAAGTCGCCTTTCTGCAGTAAGGTCTGCACCTTGATTTGCAGAAGAAGTGCCGTATCATAGCTTTCAGATGGAACTTTTGTTAACTGAGCATCGAGTAAAGCAAGAGCGACGTCGTATTGCTTAGCGTCTACGGCCGTTTTGTATTTTGGGAGAAATTCGCTAGTAGCATCAGAAGCGGCATAATCTCGGATTGGGGCCGCCGGCTGCTGGGAATAAGCTGGGGCTACAAGAAGCAGGGTGGCTCCCAATAGAGTAATGGCGGAGCGGAAAGATAATGAAGTGAAGTTCAACATGGCAGGCAGGCGATGTTATTTAGAATCCTCGAGATTAAACTCGATGAGCTGTGAAACGCGTACTTTGACTGCCTTGCCGCCTTTGCGGCCGGCCTTAAATTTCCATTTTTGCACAGCCTGCACTGCAGGCACTTCGAATTCACGATGTGAGGAACGTACAATGCGTGTATCGATTACATCACCATTTTCGTTAATAATAAATTCGACTACCACATCTCCGCTAATTCCAGCCCGGCTCATCTCATAGGGGTAGGCGGGTTGAGGCTGAACGCGAGCAACCGGGCGTTGATCTAGATTATTAATATCAAAAAGATTCGCGATGCCTTTACCGAAATTGGCACCCGGCTTCATCACGGGAATAGTGATCGCACCTGACGAGGCGGTCATTCCTGGAGGAGGTGGGGGAGCCAACGGCTGCGTAAACGCTTCAACGGGTACTACCGTCGGCAGGTCGATCAAGCTAGGGGGGACCAGTTGATTTTCGACCGGCTCTTCATTAAGATCTTCCACCTTGTCTGGCTTCTCTTCATCCAAGGGAGGCATTTCGAATTGAACTACCTCTTCCTTCGGCGGAGCTATTTTTTTAGGTGGCGGGGCTTTTTGGCCTAAGAATAAAACGGTGGAGTGTAGCGCCACAGATACCACAACACCTATGATAAGGTCTTTGTTCATTTGGGTCGCTTATTTGCCCGTTGGGCGAGTGCGTGTTTCAACAGAGAATTTTAAGATACCGGCCTTACGAACCTCATCTAAGACCGTCACGGTCAGTCCGAAACGGGCTCTTTCATCACCCGCAATCAAAATGCGAGGATCATCGGTTTGGCTCTTGTAGTAGGCGATCCGGGATGGAACTTCATTGAGATCAATAAGCTCACGATTCCAGAAAATTGCCCCGTCGCCCGAGATTTGAATCGTAACACTTTCATCCTTGAGCGGCTTATCCTTAGGCGGAGCTGCAACCGGCAAGTCAACCGGCACCGATTGTATACGATTGAGCGAGAGGGTGAAAAGCACGAAGGTCGCAAGGAGGAAGAAGATAACGTCAATGAGAGGGATGATCTCAATACGCGCCTTTTTGCGGACCGGGATTTTAACTTTATTTCCTTCCATTGATGTATCAGTTAACAGAATTAGCGGGTGAGACGCTGGGTATAATGATCGATGTCGCGTTAGCGACTGCGGGTCTCAACAAAGACCTTAAGAAAGCCAGCCTTGCGCGCCTCATCAAAAACGTAGACTGCCTGAGCAAAGAAGGCTCGTTCATCACCATTGATGAGGATGCGACCGTCTGGTTCTTGGAGGTGGTATTGTTGCAGGCGCAATAAGAATTCATCCAAGGTCACCAAATCCATATTCCAGGCGAGGGTGCCTTCGTCAGTGATGCTGACTGTTACAGTGCCTGAGGGATCACGAGGCACTGCTGTTTCCGAAACTGGCAAATGTACCTTGATCCCATTCGACTTATTGAGGGATAAGGTAAACAAAACAAAGGTCGCGAGCAGGAAGAAAATAACGTCAATGAGAGGGATAATCTCAATGCGTGCTCTTTTCGCTCCACCAGATCCGCCGCCGTGCATACAGTTATTGATTAGGGATTAATGTACGTGAAGTACGACCTTATTAGCGGGCGGCTGTGCTGCTGGATTTATTGATGATAATCTCAAGCGAATTGGAAGCATCCTCGATTTCGTGGCGGGCCTCGTCTAGGCGGGCATTGAGATAATTGAAAGGCAGTAGGCCGGTGATCGCGATCGCAAGACCGCACATCGTGGCGATCAGCGCCTCAGCGACACCGCCGGTAATAGCGCCGGTTGATGCGCCGATATCACCAGAGCCGCTGTTCAAGGCGGCGAAAGTGCCCATCATGCCGGTTACTGTGCCAAGTAGGCCCAAGAGGGGGGCGGCTGTGATGCAGGTATCTAGAGTCGGCAGGCCAAGGCTAAAACGTTGCATCTCTTGATTGGCGGCGCGGGTGAAAGAATTCCCTAAAGAGTGCGACTTGTGGCTAATTGCATACACCAAGATACGGGCAACGTAGTCTTCGCTTTTCTTGCCTAGCTCCAGGGCACCATTGACGTCGTTTGCTTCGACTTTTTCGAGCATCTTCTCAACTACTTCCGGTTGGCGACGGCCGTTCTCGCGGAAAATGAAAATCACACGCTCCATTGCGACGGTGATCAGGATGAAGGACACGATCAAAATAGGCCACATGATGGGGCCGCCGTGCTTGAAGAGTTCCATGGCCGTCATCGGGCTGCCATCGGAATTAGTGAGAAGAATCGCTAGGGGCATATTTGCAGTGATCATGGTGCGTATATGATGATTAAGTTGATCGAGGGTGAGATTTTAAGGGGAAATAATTCTGCCGAGATAATTAACTGGCTATTAAGATCGCGATTAATCCAGAGGATTAATCTGTCTCTGTAGCTTGAGGCTGGGGTAAAGAACGCTGAAAACAGTAACGATCTGAAATTGCCGATAATTAGATATCTGTGTCAATGCGCTTTGTGAGTTAAGACATCTATTTTAATAATTTAAATTGGCTGCCCGACTAGGAGTCGAACCTAGACAAAGCGAGTCAGAGTCGCTTGTGCTACCATTACACAATCGGGCAGTAGATAATTAATTATTGCTGGAGTTGGCACCCGCGGCGGCGAAAATAGTGACGCCGATAACAGGAAAATGGAGCCGGCGATGGGATTCGAACCCGCAACCGCCTGTTTACAAAACAGGTGCTCTACCGTTGAGCTACACCGGCCCAGTGCTTTAAAGTGCTAAAGCAAAAGAATTGAGAAAAAACAGAAATTTGGTGGCTCCCCCGGGACTCGAACCCGGAACCAATTGATTAAGAGTCAACTGCTCTACCATTGAGCTAGGAAGCCGTCAAAACAGGAGGGGCAAACGTTATTAAGGCTGGGGGCTTGTCAACCCCTTTCCCGTCTTTTGCAGGGTGGGTTTTAAATCAGTAAAATTAAAACAGGAAATAGAGTGACCATTTAGCTGCTGAATCATGGATTGGGTCAAATGGCTTGCTGCGTTGTGTTTTGCCTAGTGCTTGCGAAAGTATTCAATTCAATTTCAGCAGAGCGACAATGGAGTCCGATCGTTGTCTCGTTGCGACTGTCAGCGGGGTGTTTTTTGGTAATGCATACAATGTGAGACGCTCCATTTATTTGCATAATGTATGCTTATTGGATGGGGCATTATCAGACTATCGATCTGGTCTGACCTGAGCTGCGTCTTGGGTATTGGGGAGGCTATTTTGATCGAGGGGGCCAATTTATCGGACAAAACACTTGCCAAGCGGTCGGGCGTCCTCTGTTTTGCTCCGCTCTCCTCATGCAAAAGACAAAAAAGTCCGTCGCCAAGCGCTTCAAAATATCCGGTACGGGTAAGCTGATCCGCCGCACGCCTGGTTTCCGTCACTTGCTGGCCGCGAAAAGCACGAAGTCCAAACGACGTGCCTCTCGCGACAAGCTGGTGGCTCCGGGCCATGCTGCGCCGCTCCTCCGCTGCCTGCCTACCGGTCTCCGGTAAGCTGTCGCGCTCCACTCCAACTCCGCCAGGTGGGTGAATCCTAACGAGACGACCCACCGGCACTAAAAACCAAATATAAAACATGCCTCGTACAACTAATGCTCCCGCGTCGCGCAAGCGCCGCAAAAAAGTCCTGAAATACGCCAAAGGCTATTTCGGCAATAAATCCAAGCTGTTTCGCTACGCTAAAGAAGCGGTCCAGCACGCTTGGCAATACGCTTACATTGATCGCAAGAAAAAGAAGGCTAACATGCGTGGCCTTTGGATTGTGCGTCTCAATGCTGCCTGTCGCGAGGCGGGAATGAGCTACAGTCGCTTTATTGAGGGTCTCAAGGCGGCTAATATCCAACTCGATCGTCGTCAGCTTTCGGAAATTGCGATCGCCGACGCCGTTGCTTTTAGCGGTTTGATCAAGCAAGCGCAGGCGGCTTTGAAGATCAAGGCTAGCTCCGCCGCTAAGGCCTAAGCTGACTCCTCCCAACGCGAGCCGCTGTAGGCTCGCCTTCATGGCCTTCCGGCCATTCTTTTGAAGGACGGGTCTCGCTCGCGAGCCCCGTCCTTTTTATTTAAATGCGAAGATTGCCCAACTCACTAAGGATCGAACCAATGATGGGGTTCGTTTTCCGACTTTGCGTTTTGTTACCTTTTACGCTTAAAATTACGTCCTGATGCAAGCCACTCTCTCCGCTCTCCTCGTTAAGGCTTCTGCCGAGTTTGTTGGCTTGTCGTCTCGCGCTGATTTTGAAGCGGCAAAAGCACGTTACGTTGGTCCCAATGGTGAATTAACTGCTCTGATGAAGCAGATGGGCGCCGTGCCAAAGGAGCAGCGTCCTGCGCTGGGCAAGCTCATCAATGAAACCAAAGGGCAGCTCCAGGTACAGCTCGACGCTGCGCTCGCTCGCATTGGCTTGGCCGAGATCACGGCTCAACTAGGACCGCCGATTGATCCTACGTTGCCTTCACCTGACGCAGGCTCGGGGACGAGCCATCCGCTGACTTTAGTGCGAGAGGAGATGTGTCGCATTTTGCGCAAGGCGGGCTTTGCGGTTGTCGAGGGACCGGAAGTTGAGACTGAATACTACTGTTTCGATGCGCTGAGTACGCCGGCTGATCATCCCGCCCGCGATGCCCAGGACACTTTTTATTTTCCAGCCCAGGCGCGGTTTGGCAATATCAGCAAAAAAGTTGCCGAGGAGAAATATCTTCTGCGGACGCATACTTCATCGGTGCAAATTCGCACCATGCTTAAAGGTCAGCCGCCCCTTCGAGTAGTCTCCCCCGGGCGCGTCTATCGCCGCGATACTTCGGATGCTACTCACAGTGCAAATTTCCATCAAATCGAATGTCTCTACGTTGATAAGCATGTCACGGTTCGCGATCTTAAGGCGCTGCTTGATTATATTTTTGCATCACTGCTGGGCAAAAACACCAAGACCCGTTTTCGTCCGCATTACTTCGGTTACACTGAACCTAGTTTTGAGGTCGACCTTTCTGCGCAGCATTTGCCTAAGGTAAACAAGGAGTGGATTGAGATCGGTGGTTGCGGCATGGTTGATCCAGCGGTTTTTGAGGGAGTGGGCTACGATTCAACTGTCTGGACCGGCTATGCCTTTGGCATGGGGCTCGAACGTCTCGCGATGTTGATGTATGGCATCGATGATATCCGTTACTTTTATCAAAATGATCTGCGGTTTCTGAAACAATTTACCTGAAACTTCTTGCCCGCTCTTTTGGTTTAAATTTATCGCATGAAAATCAGCCGCAATTGGCTTAAGCAATACGTCGCCCTCGATGCGTCGATCGATGAACTTAAACGCGCTATCACCTTGCTTGGGTTTGAAGTGGAAGGGGTAATTAATACTGGGCTGCCGCCATTGACTCAGGTGGTAGTTGGCGAGATCAAGACGCGGGAGAAACATCCCAATGCTGATAAGCTTTCGATTTGCACCGTTGACGTTGGGCTCGCTCAGGGTGGCGTGCGCACAATCGTCTGTGGCGCGCCCAATTGTGATGTCGGTAATCGTGTGCCAGTAGCCTTGCCCGGGGCAATATTGCCTGGTGATTTTAAGATCAAGGAATCGAAAATTCGTGGCCAACAATCCTCGGGCATGCTGTGCGCCGCGGATGAATTGGGTCTCGCGGGCCAGGCCAGCGGACTGATGCTTTTGTCTGCGGATGCGCCGATCGGGAGCGCGCTGAACGAAATTATGCCAGAGGGTGACACAGTTTTTGATCTGGAAGTCACCCCAAACCGGCCGGATGCACTCAGTCATATTGGAATGGCGCGTGAATTGGCGGCTTGGTTCCGTCGCCCGGTTAATTTCCCTCCGATTATATTTCGCGGTATTACCGATGAAATTTTACGGCCCGATATTCTGGCAAGCGTGCGCGTTGAGGCTCCAGAAGATTGTCTGCTCTATTTCGGCCTTGGCCTCACTGGGGTAAAAGTCGGCCCGAGCCCGGCTTGGCTGCAGGAACGCTTACAGGCCGTCGGTTTGCGTCCCGTTAACAATCTGGTGGACGTGGGTAATTACGTCATGCTCGAACTGGGTCAGCCCTTACATATTTTTGATGCCAAAAAAATTAAGGGCCAACAACTCGTCGTGCGGCGAGCAGTTGAGGGCGAGAAATTGCGGACGCTTGATGGCAAGGAGCGAATTCTCAGTGAGCGCATGGTGGTAATTGCGGATGCCGTCCAGCCACTGGTGATTGCGGGTATTATGGGTGGCGTTCATGCCGAAGTGGATGCGCAAACGACTGACATTGTAATTGAGGCGGCCTGTTTTCGCCCGCAATCAATTCGCGGGACTGCTCGCCGCCTCGGTCTGGCTTCCGATTCGTCCTACCGTTTCGAGCGAGGAGTTGATCCGCATGGGACGGTGGCTGCTGCCTATCGGGCCATTGATTTAATTCAAGCAACCGCCGGCGGGACCGTCGTGGGCCCCGCTTGCTTGGTCGGTGGTGATCAATCTTGGATGCGCGAAATTATCATAAGCCCTGATTACATTCGGGAGCGCTTAGGTTTTTACGTAAGTGACCAGGAAATGCGCGGGGCCCTTGAGGCACTCAATTTAATCATTACAGCCGAGGTGGCGTGCGCTCCGACCGTGAACTGGACCGTCAAAATTCCGAGTTATCGCACCGACCTCGACCGGCCGATTGATCTCGTCGAAGAGGTTTTGCGTATTTACGGAACTGATCGCGTGCCTCCGGCTTTAGCTGTGGGACCCGCGCTGGCAGACGGCGATGATGATCCAATCGCCATTTTTAATCGTCAGGTTACGGCCTATTTGGTCGGGCAGCGTTTCAATGAAGTGGTTAACTATACTCTACGATCACGACAGGAGTTGGGCACGTGGGTTTCTGATGCGGCTGCGGCGGAGTTAGCTTTGGCGAATCCTTTTGTTGATGACCAATCGCACCTGCGCCCCACGTTGGTGCTGGGCCTGTTGGCTGCGCTGAAATTAAACCAATCGCGCGGAGTGCCTGCCACACAGCTTTTTGAGACGGGGCGCGTGTTCATGGAGCTTAATGGCACGGTGCAGGAATATTTAGGTGCGGCATTTCTGCTTTGTCACAACCCCAAGGAACGGTCTTGGCTGGTTCGATCTGCGCCTGATTTTTACACGGTAAAACAGCATTTGATAATTCTCGCTCAACAAGCGGGTATTGATTTGGCGAGCGCTGAGCTAAGGCCGATCAGTGGTGCTGGTTGGGGCTGGCAGGCAGGCCATGCAGCGGCGGCGGGAGAGTCCTCAATCGGCTGGTCGATTAGTGGAGGATTGTTGGATCTTACCATGGTTCGTGCGGCAGGGGTTGAGGGCACGGTGTGGGCTGGAATGCTCGCTATTTTACCGGAAAAATTAAAGAGTTTGGTCGGCCATCGGCGTTATCAGCCTTTCGCTTTATTTCCAACTGTTTTGCGGGACCTCGCGCTGGTGGTAGAGGCGACTCGGCCGGCTGAGGAAGTGCGGCGCGCTCTGCTGAAGATTGCCCAGGCTTCCACGGGACCAGCTTTCGCAATCGAGGCGATTGAAGTTTTTGATGTCTATCTGGGGCAGGGCTTGCCGGGAGGAAAGAAAAGCCTAGGTTTCTCACTATCGTTTCGTTCGCAGGAGCGAACCTTAACTGATGATGAGGTTAATGCGGTCTTCACTAAAATCCAGCAGCAGATCGTGGTAGATGGATCAATTACCGTGCGGTCCTGAGGCGAGCTCACCGCGCCGGCCCTCAGGCGATCAATTTACTCAGAAAGCTCCGTGCATCGGCTGGTACCCCTTTGCTCATATTGGGTATAGCTAGACAGAACAGCCAGCGGACTTCTTCTTCTTGGGCGTCGCTGAGTTTTGAAAAAATTGGCGGTGGCGGAAGCGATTTTTTCCCAGGTGGGGTGGGGGGCTGCGTGACGCCGTAGATATCAAAAGCCGCCATGCCCACGCTCCAGCGGACACCGCAGGTATTCATGCGCAGATCAAAACCATGGATCTGATCACTCGAGGGCTGTCGCCAGATTGTGAGGATGGTTGAATTGTGGCCGTGAAAAACAGTTGGGCGTAGTTCGCTTGAGTCGCGCTTGATTGGTTTAGTCGGTACTTCTGTGAGAGATGCGCCAATAGCCACGGGCTCTAGCAACTGGAGATAACTTTTCTGCACTTCAAAATCCGGAAAGTTAAATGAAAGTCCGCAATGGGCCTGTTGCGGATAGCCGCGGAAATGAGCGACGGTGCAGGGGAGCTCGAGCGAGTAACGGTGCAAGCTCAGCTTTAAAAGGCATGGTTCCCCCCGCGTCGCAGCTGAAGCAGCGCTGAGCTGTATGCTACCCCCGGTAGCCGATAAATTTGTTAGACGTCCGGCCCAATCTTGGCCTTTGATCTGGCCGAGGATCAATTTACCGTCGGCGTCATGAGGGCTTAGGCTGAGGATAGCCTTAAAAGGGAAGTTTAACCCCACAGCATGGCGCGCTGCCCGACGAAGGTCGGGGGGCGTGGTGTTTTCTTGAGTGAAATTGAGGATGCGTTTAAAAAAAAGCACAGCGAGGATTAATAATAAATTACCGCCAACGCCGCGAGTTTTGATCAGAAAATCGAAACGCGCGGGCTGGCAGCTTTTTGTCGATTGCCAAACAGCAATTCCGCCATCTTTTTATCGGCACATTTAGCTATTTCATGAATCCCTCGGCCGATATTAATATTGAATATGTTGCCCGCCTTGCCCGGTTGGCGCTGACGGCGGCTGAACAGCAGAAACTATCTCAGCAGCTGGGTGATATATTGCATTACGTCGATAAATTGAAGCAGGTGGATGTTACGGGGATTGAGCCGATGGCGCATGGTTCGCCGGTTTTTAATGTCTGGGGAGCTGATGTTATTATGGCGGGCTTCTCTGTGGATCAGGCCCTGCAGAATGCTCCCGAGCAGCGCGACGATTCGATCGTGGTGCCGAAAATTGTGGAATAACCAATGTCTGCATCTGTGATTTTTAAATCGGTGGCTGAACTGTCAGCCTTGCTCGCGGCGAAAAGTATTTCGGCCTGTGAGCTCATGCAGGCCTTTGCAGCGCGGACCACGGCCGTGGAAGGACGCGTTCACGCCTTTAATTCTCGCGATGAGGCTGGTGCGCTGAGTCTGGCTGCCGCTTCTGATGCTCGACGGGCAGCAGGGCAGACGCGGGGTCCACTCGATGGCATCCCGATTGGCTTCAAAGATGTGATTGCGGTGGAGGGCCAGCCGCTGACGGCTTCGAGCAAGATGCTCGCGAATTTTATTTCGCCATACGATGCCACGGTAACGACCAAACTTAAGATGGCGGGAGCGATTCCGTGGGGACGGCTTAATTTAGATGAATTTGCGATGGGCTCCTCGACGGAGAATTCAGCTTTTGGGGCTACAGCTAATCCGTGGGATTTGACGCGGGTCCCCGGTGGTAGCTCGGGTGGTTCAGCAGCGGCGGTTGCCGCTGGCGAGATGCCCGTGGCGCTGGGCTCAGACACAGGTGGCTCTATTCGTCAACCGGCCGCTTTTTGTGGTTTGGTTGGGCTGAAACCGACTTACGGTTTGGTTTCGCGCTATGGCCTGGCTGCCTTTGCATCTTCGCTCGACCAGATTGGGACGTTAACGCGCACCGTGGGTGATGCGGCGCAAATGCTCAAGATTATCGCGGGTCATGATGCTCGCGATTCGACCTCATTGTCGACGGTCATGCCTGATTACAGTGCGGCGCTTCCCAAAAAATCAAGGCCGTGGCGCATCGGTGTTCCTAAAGAATTTTTTGGTCCAGGGCTCGATGCTGAGATTGGGGCTGCCGTCCAACAAGCGCTCGCGTTTTATCGTAGCGCGGGTGCCGAAATTACGGAGGTTTCGCTGCCCCTCACGGCCGAATATGCTATCGCTGTTTACTACCTGATCGCCACGGCGGAAGCATCTTCGAATCTAGCGCGCTATGATGGCATCCGCTATGGTCATCGCGCGCGCACGACGACGGACGCTATTTCGATTTATGCGCAGTCACGAGCCGAGGGCTTTGGGGAAGAAGTTAAGCGGCGTATCATCTTGGGCACGCATGTGCTTAGTAGTGGCTACTACGATGCCTATTATCTGCGTGCACAAAAAGTGCGGGCACTGATTCGTGGTGAATTCATGAGTGTTTTCCAGAATTGTGATGTCTTGCTCTCGCCGACTACACCCACAGCGGCCTTCAAGATAGGCGAAAAATCTGCCGATCCATTGGCGATGTATCTTAACGATATATACACCATCGGGGTGAATCTTGCAGGCCTGCCAGGTATTTCGCTGCCCTGTGGATTTACAACCGGTGGTCTGCCCATTGGTTTGCAAATTATTGGACAGCCTTTCGGTGAAGCTGAAATGCTGACCATCGCGCACACTTACGAACAGGGCCACGCTTGGCACACAAAATATCCGAATTTGTGAATCATTTACCGAGCAGTCGATTGACCTGTGCGATTACTTTGCTGGTTCTCATTTTTAGAACCCACGGATCTCTCCGTCTTACGCTGGGCTCTTCCCTATGAACTACGAAGCTGTTATTGGCCTGGAGGTTCACGTGCAGTTGAAGACAGCCTCCAAAATGTTCACTCGTGTGGCGGCGGGTTATGGAGCGCCGCCGAATACGTTAACTGATGCGGTGGTGCTGGCATTGCCAGGTGCGCTGCCGGTGCTCAACAAAGAGGCGCTCGATAAAATCATCAAGGCTGGGTTGATGTTGGGCTGCACCATCGCGCCAGTCTGTAAGTGGGATCGTAAGAATTATTTTTACCCAGATTCTCCTAAAAATTATCAGATCTCGCAATACGACCAACCGATCTGCCTAGCTGGTAGCGTGGAAATTGAGCTGCCGGGGGTGGCGCGGAATGTCATGGGTGAGCACAAGCAAATCCCGCTGACGCGGATCCATTTGGAAGAGGATGTGGGTAAATTGACGCACGAGGCGCATGATTCTTTGGTTGATTTTAATCGAGCGGGGACCCCGTTGATGGAAATTGTATCGGAGCCCGCAATGCACAGTGCCGATGAGGCTTTCGCTTTCTTGACCTCTCTTCGTACTACGATGGTCCAAGGAGGGATTTCAGATTGCGATATGGAGAAGGGCCAATTGCGTTGTGATGCAAATATTTCTATTCGCCCCGTTGGCGAAACCAAGCTGGGCGTTAAGGTTGAGCTAAAGAATCTTAATTCTATTTCTTATGTGCGTGATGGGATTGCTTTAGAAATTCGCCGTCAGACGGCTGTGTTAACCGGCGGTGGAAGCATTGTGCAGGAGACGCGGCAATATGATGGTGAAGCGGGCACCTCGGTGGCGATGCGCTCTAAAGAAATGGCGCATGATTATCGCTATTTTCCAGATCCAGACCTGCTGCCAGTTCAGGTGGATGCGGCCTGGCAGGCGACGATTCGGGCCACAATTCCTGAGCTACCCTTTGATCGGCAGCGTCGATTCATTGCGCAATATCAACTCCCCTACACGATTACTGCCGTCCTAGTACCCGAGCGCGATCTTGGTGATTTTTTTGAACAGGTGGCTCAGCTTTGTAGTCATCCGCAGGCGGCTGCTAATTGGCTAGTTAATGACCTGCGGCGAGAACTGGCGTCAGGTAAAATTGCGCTCACCGAGAGCAAGATTCGCCCGATGCATATTGCAGCGTTGGTTGATCTCGTTGAGCAAGGCGAGATTTCGATGACGGCCGCTAAGGAAGTTTTTAATGATATGTTTCAAACAGGCGAGGCGCCAGCGGCCATCGTAATACGAAAAAACCTCAAGCAGTCTACCGATAGCGGGGCACTGGAGCAATGGGTGCAGTCCGCCATTGCGGCGAACCCTCGAGCGGTCGCTGAATTTCTGGCTGGCAAGGAACAGGCCATCAATGCGGTCAAAGGTGCGGTCATGAAAGCCTCGCAAGGCAAAGCGAACCCCAAGTTGGTAGATGAGCTAGTTCGGCGGCAGTTGCTTGCGGTTAAACCTTAAAGCGAACGCGCACTTGTTTCTCTAAACGACTCTCAACGGTGATTTCTAAGAGCTGAAGCCTTTGAGATGAGTGGGTGTCGGCGTCTGACTTAATTGCGGGTAGATTTTTTTAATAATCGTTGATAAGTTTTGTTTGCCTATGGAAGCAATGCCCAAAGCCATTCATTTGCCGCCGGCTCGGCATCATCTTTTTTTGTGTATCGGTCCGAACTGTTGCTCGAGTGAGCAGGGTCAAGCTACTTGGGCGCACCTCAAGACTTCGCTGCAAGAGTATGCTGTGCCGGCGATGCGCACGAAGGCAGCGTGCTTACGCTTATGCGCGGAGGGGCCTTGGCTCGTTGTTTATCCTGAGGGTGTTTGGTACGCTCAGGTAACTCCGGAGCGATTTGATCGAATCCGGCGCGAACACCTTGAAGGCGGTGTGCCCGTAGCTGAGTGGGTGCGGGCAGTGCACCCTCTCCAGCTTACTCCGCTCACTACGATGGCGCGGACTTAGCCCGCCCGCAGTTTAGTGCGAGGGGATAGCAACAATCAGCCGTTTGCTCTTGCCCGTTTTAACTCCGTCGGCCCGGGAACTGGCTTTTTGGCACGCGGCGCAGACCCCAAAAAATTCAATCACATGGCTAATTTGCGTATAACCACGATCTTGGAGTATGCGCTCGACCCCCTCTACTGGGGAATAGTTTAAGCGTTCGGTTCCGCCGCAGGCTTTACAAACAATGTGGTAATGACGATCCCGGCCGAGGCTGAGTTCATAAAGACAGGTCCCATTGTGTGAATAGCTCCGTCGGACAATATTAAGAGTCTCAAAAGCAGCGAGGCAGCGGTAGACCGTGACGAGATCGCATACGGCAGCCCCGACATCCTGGTGAATCCGTTCGATGCTAATCGGCCCTTTGTGTTGCAAGAGTGATTCAATAATGGCGATGCGCGGCTTGGTGATACGCATCTTGGCCTGGCGGATGCAGGCGCGAGCCTCTTGAAGAGGGGAGGTCCGCGGCGAGGGAGTGGCAATAGAAGCGAGCGGATGATTGGAATGAGTAGCAGCGATCATAGGGGTGGGTTATTTTGAGGTGTAAAATCTCAGCAAAGATTGTGGAAAAAGAAGCCGCCCGATCGGTTGAACTAAAAATGAGCGTGGTTGCAGGGTTGCGGGGCCCGCTCGCCTGTGCTAGCTTGCCCGAAATCACTTAATGCAAGACTTAGAATTTACCGCAATAGTAGGACTGATTTGCAAAGAAGATTCCCGATTTGATCGTAAGGCATATACCTTAGTTCGGGAGGCTTTGGACCATACCGTTAAAGAATTGCGCAGAAAAAACCCCGAACGCACGGGGCAATCGCAGCACATCACCGGGAGAGAATTGTTGCATGGCATCCGGACTTACGCGCTCGATCAATATGGCCCGCTGACAAAAACCGTCTTAAATTTATGGGGAGTTACGCGCTGTGCTGATTTCGGCGATATCGTTTTTAATCTAATCGAATATAATATTTTCAGCAAAACAGAGAACGATCGGCGCGAAGATTTTAGTGACATTTATGATTTCGACGAAGCGTTTGTGCAGCCGTTCGCGCCTGCCCGCCCTCGCCGCGCCCGTGGCACACTTGGCACCGCGTGATGATTTTTAATCGCTCGCTGACTGTTGGCTTGGACCGCTGGTTGCTTTACCGTTTAATTCATCCGCTCTTTTTTAATGCGCAAAAAATCGCTTACTTTGTCACGTGATCAAATTTTACTCGAAAATCTATGGCGGGAATCCATCGAGCGATTCACTCTGCCTAATGGGCTGACGGTGCTGCTTAAGCGCGATGGCGCGGCCCCAGTCAGCTCGGTGCAGGTCTGGGTCAAGACCGGCAGTATTCATGAGGGGGGCGCGCTTGGCGCAGGGCTGTCCCATTATTTGGAGCACATGCTCTTCAAGGGGACCACCCGACGTGCGGGGCGCGAGATTTCGGCAACGGTGCAGGCTCACGGCGGCAGCATCAATGCTTACACTACATTTGATCGCACCGTTTATTATATCGATTTGCCCTCTGAGCATACGGAGGTGGCGATCGATCTTCTCGCTGATATAGTTTTGCACTCGACGTTGCCGGCTGCCGAAGTGGCTAAGGAAAAGGAAGTGATCTTACGGGAGATTGATATGTGTCTGGATGATCCCGACCAACGGCTTTCGCAGGCCTTATTTGAGACCGCTTTTCGTACGCACGCCTACCGCCAACCTATTATTGGTCACCGTGAGATTTTTGCAGCCTGTACGCGGGAGGATCTCATGGCTTATTATCAGGCCCGTTATGTGCCGAACAATCTCGTGCTGATTATTGCGGGTGACTTTGATCCCGAAGCGACGCGCGCTGCTATTACTCAGCATTTTGGTGCGGTGCCGCGCGCACGTCTGGCGCCGGTTCTGGTGCCAGAGGAGTCGGCGCAGCTTTCCCGCCGCGAGCAACACCTGCACGAAGATGTGCAGGTGTCCCGTGCAGGTCTTGGCTGGCAAATCCCTGGTCTCACTCACCCGGACGCTCCTGCTCTTGATATGCTTGCGCTTGTCTTGGGCCACGGGGACAGTTCGCTTCTTTGGCAAAGTATTCGCGAGCAAGCTCGCTTAGTACACACGATCGACGCCATGGCTTGGAGCCCGGGCACGAGTGGCTTGTTTTATATCTCATATTTAGCTGATCCCGCTAAGCGCGCGGTGGCTGAGCAGGCTATTTTGCGTGAGCTTGCTCGCTTGGCGGTCAAAGGTTTTCGACCAGCAATGCTGGCGAAGGCAGTGCGCCAAGTGGTGGCCTCGGAGGTCAACATGCGTAAGACTATGTCAGGGCAAGCCTCGCGACTGGGGGCCGGCGAGGTGGTGGTGGGCGATATCAATTATACCCGAACTTATTTTGAGCGGTTGTTCGCTTTAACCCCGGCTGATCTGCAGCGCGTGATGAAAACTTATCTCGTGAACGAGCACTTGACGGTTGTTTCCTCTAACCCTGTCGCCATGGGTGACGGGGCGGTTCGCACGCCTCTCGCCGGCAGTGGGGCTTCGCTCAATTTTTCTGAACTTACGCTGCCAAACGGATCTCGTCTGCTGCTGCAGCCGAACAAGCATCTGCCCAACTTGCACCTGCGTCTAGCATTTGCTGGGGGGCCGTTATTTGAGCCTGCAAACCAACGCGGGCTTACTGCGCTCCTGGCCACCTTGTTGGTCAAAGATACTCAGCATCGCACCGCAGAAGAAGTCGCTGGGGCGATTGAAGCGGTGGGCGGCAGCTTTCATGAATTTTCCGGAAACAATAGTTTTGGGCTGACGGCGGAAGTTTTGCCCAGTGATGTTGGCTTGGCGCTGCGATTAATGAGCGAGGCTGTACTCCGGCCAGCGTTCAAAGCAGCGACGCTCGAAATTGAAAGAGAGTCTGCGTTGGCGTCGCTGCAAGAGAGTCTCGACGATGTCGTCTCGGTGGGGCGAAAAATTATGCGCGCCAAATTTTTTGGTCCGCATCCCTTTGCTGTTGAAAGTGGGGGTGACGAGGCGGGGTTACGGGCCATCACCTTGGCCGATGTGCGTGCCTTGTATCGCCATTTAATTGTTTCGGGTAATGCCGTGCTGGCGGTCTCGGGGGATTTCGATCCTCAAAAAATTGGCCCGGTGCTGAAAGCTTTTCTTGCTAAATTACCTTCAGGGCAAGTGTCGCCACGACCCAAAAAAATCATGAGTGCCGTGGGTGATTTTACGGAACAACAGCCGCGCCAGCAGGCGATCGTTTTTCAGGCATTTCCTAGTCCTGGGCTGCAGGCGCCAGACTATCCAGTGAGCGAAGTAGCGGATGAACTTTTTAGTGGAATGTCTTCGCAGCTGTTTGAACGCGTACGTGAAGAGAAAAGTTTAGCCTATTTTGTTCGCTCGAGTCGCATCGTCGGTTTGGAAGTGGGCCTTTTCTATTTTTATGCAGGCACGAGCCCTGAACGCTATTCTGAGGTCATTGCGGAACTAGACCTGGAGATTTTACGCGTGCAGGAAGGGAGAGTTACCGCAGAAGAATTACGGCGTTGTCAGATCCGGCTCAAGGCGGGCAAGCGAATGAGTCAGCAAACTAATTCAGCGCGCGCGATGCAAGCGGCGTTGAATGCGGTCTACGGTCAGCCCGTCAACGATGGCACCCTCTACGAAGCCCGCATCGAAGCGGTGACCTTGACCGATTTGCAGGTGTTCGCGCAGAAATATTTTCAGCGTTCACAACGGGTGCAGCTAGTAGTGAAACCATAGAGGATGCATCGCCTGATTTTAGGTTAACGCGGTAGCTTGTTGGTTTGTGGTTTCACCGGTAGATTGAGCGCGTTATGAAATTCAAATCGCTCCGTTTATTCATCGTTCCAGGTCTATTGACCCTGGGACTTGCTCTGGTCACTCCCAACGTTTTCGCTCAAGATATTGCTCCTAAGCCGACTAAAGCTCTGAGCAAAGCTAACCTAATAAAATATGATGCGAATGGCGATCATCAGCTCGATGAGGTCGAAACAGCTAAGATGAAAGCTGATATTCACGAGAAGCGTGTTGTGCAGCAGGCTGAGAAGTTAGCAAAATATGATGCTAATCATGATAGTAAGCTGAGCAAAGATGAAACGGCAGTCATGAAAGCGGACCAAGAAATAGCCAAACAGGAAAAAATTGCCGCAAAGGCAGCTGATAGGAATTAAGGCAGGTTATTTTGCACGAGCGCAACCTGCTGAAAACTGCAGTGGGTTGCGCTTTTCGGATCTGGGGCTTGCCGCAACCTGTCTGAGTTGGAGAGCTGATTAATTATTTTTTGTCTAGGAAGCCACCGCTCCACTTAAGTTTGGCGCGCATGACTTCAAAGTGCGAGTAGTCTCGGCGTTGCACGAGACTGAGTGTGAGCGGCGAGACGGTAATTTCGATGGGTGAACCTTCTGACATTACTAAATCACGCTGTCCGTCCATCGCGACCAGAAGTCGAGAATCGTCGCTCCGGTTATAAACCGACAATTTAACATCATCGCGGAAAATTATAGTGCGATTGCTGAGGGTGTGGGGGCAAATCGGAGTCATCGCAATCACGCCGGCTCCTGGGTGAATAATCGGACCGCCGGCGGCTAAATTATAAGCAGTCGATCCCGTGGGGGTGGAGAATATGACGCCGTCACAATAGTAATCCGTGACGAGTTTGCCATTGGCGAAAACTTCTAGCCGAACCAGCCGAGAGTTGGTGGCATTTTTAATGAGGACATCGTTGAGCGCAATATCGCGATGGCGTGGGCCAGTCTTGCAATCGAGGAGTGCGCGCTCGGCGATGCGGTAATCACCGGTCAGCAAGCTGGCAAATTGGCTTCGGGCTTCATCTGCCGAAAAAGTGGTGAGAAAGCCAAGCCCACCTTGATTGACGCCAATGATGGGAATGCCTTGGCGTGCGGCGCCACGCACAACCCCAAGCAAAGTGCCGTCACCCCCAATCACGCAGCACGCATCACAGTCTTTGAGATATCCGCGGGGTAATTTGCGATCCCCCGTGAGCTTGGTCTTTTTAATTCCTCCTTGCCGGGCAATTAACATCAGCTCATTCGCGAGCTCGGCGGCTCCTAGTTTGTCGGAGTTAAAAACAAAAGCTAGTTTGCGAAAAGGGGGCATAGGGGGATGGGATTGATTACGCCGATAAAGACGAAGATGGGAAACCTATTTAAGCAAAATCAGGCCCGCTGTTTACGTCATACCACGGGTCATTTTATGCATGGGACGCCATTTTTTTCAGACCCAATAAATATTCGCGATTACCATCAGCACCATGAACAGGACACTCCATGTCGCCGATTAAAGCAGCCCCGATTAATTCGTGCAACGCGAAGGTCCGCACCTCAGCCAGGATGCGGGTGCGCACGGCATCGTCACGAATGATGCCTTGCCCCTTATCAACTTCAGTTTTGCCAGCCTCAAATTGCGGTTTCACCAAGGCGATAAGCGTCCCACCGGTTACCAGAAACGGCCAGATGGCGGGAAGCACACTTTTTAATGATATGAAGGCGAGGTCCATGACCACCACATCATATTGCGCTCTCGGTAAATCACCGGGTTTTAGGTGACGGGCATTAGTTTTTTCAAGATTAGTGACTCGTTGATCGCGTTTAATTTTATCGTGGAGTTGTCCGAAGCCTACATCCAAGCAGGTCACGCTTGCTGCTCCTGCTTGCAATACGCAGTCGGTGAATCCGCCCGTGGATGCACCCACATCGAGGACATTTAAGTCCAGCATCGTTGTCGGGAATTTATCGAGAAATGCGGCAAGTTTTTCGCCGCCGCGACTGACGAAGCGAGGGGGTTGATCAATATTCAGCTCGAAATTAGCAGGATACTCTTTCCCTGGTTTATCAAGGCGTTCGGTTCCATGACGAACTCGCCCAGACATAATGAGTGCTTTTGCTTGGGCGCGAGTGGGCGCGAGTGCCCGCGCTACCAACAATTCATCTAATCTCGACCGAGTAATCATAAGATTATCTTAGCCGCTGCCGCGCGGGCGACCAGCATGTAGTGCGCCCGCCTACTTGTTCGCGGATGAGCATTTTATGAGTTCGGGGACACTGGCTGCCATCTGCCCAGCGGTGCCAGAAGAGCCAACTTCTTGGTATATGGTGATTCAGGTTTGGAGGAAGGTACGTTCCCCGACCTGCAATGGTATCAAGAGCTAAGCGACAAACTTGCCGACAGACACGATGGAGCGCACTCACCTCAGCTGGCGTAAGTGCGCCTGCTTTTTTCTTAGGATGGATCCCCGCCCGCCAGAGAACCTCATCGGCCATCCAGTTGCCGATACCAGGGAATCGTTCCTGCATTAATAGGACCGACTTGATCGACGTGCGGCTTCGGCGGTGCAGAAATGTGCGCACTTCTTCGATCGTGAAAAATTTCGACAATATCGGTGGGGCAATGCGCGTCCACCAAGCGGGTGGTTGTTGGCCAATCGCAAATCGAATACTACCAAACATGCGCGGATCATTGAAAATCAGCTGGCGGGTGGCTTGCACCAGTACGCAATGGTCATGTTTTGTGGGAGTATAATTGCATGGCTCGGTCCGCAGCTCACCGCTCATGCCGAGATGTACCCCGAGCCAGCCAAAATTTTTTTCCGGCACCCCACCTCCCTTAAATCGAAATAGCATCTGCTTAGCCGAAGTTTCTGAATCCACCAGACGGGCGCCAATCAGGCTTTTTTTAAGCAAAGCCAGCTGATCATCACAAAAAACCTTTTTATCTTCATGGAGCAAGAGAGTCAGCACCTTAGCGCCATGACCGAGGCTCCATCGTTTGCGGAAAAATTCTACTTCAGCTAACTCAGGCATGAGTTAATAAAACAATAGCTCTGCAAATTAGCAGATGGCGGGTTGGACTGCGGTCAAATTACCGATGAGGTGACGGCTCAACGAATCTCCCAGTTATAGGGGTGTTTAGACAATGCCTTGGTCCCGGTTGCGGTGACCTGTACCACGTCTTCCCAGCGGCACCCTCCGAGTCCGGGGTAGTAGAGACCTGGCTCTACTGTCATAACCGATCCTTTTTTTAATAAATAGGCGGTAGTTGCGGCCATCCGGCCGGGATCATGGATGGCTAAGCCGAGACCATGGCCTGTTCCATGGAAAAACCCCTCCGAGCCATTTTTCTTCCGCTTTGTTTCATAACCGGCGGCGGCAAAGCATTGCGTTACAGCTTGGTGCACGAGTCGGCCATCGACATTCGCGCAGATAACCTTGGTCGCGCGTTGCTGAGCGGTGCGGACTGTGCTCACGAGTTTCTGCTGGGCCTCAGATGCACGGCCTTTGAGGTAAGTGCGCGTCATGTCTCCGAAATAACCAGTCTTCACGACGCGCGGGAAAACATCGATGATAATGAGTTCTTTGGGCCGCAGCGGACCAAAGCCCCGTTCATGCGGATCGCAGGCCTGATCGCCGCCTGCGACAATCGTATCTTGCGGGTTGCCGCCTTGTTCATGAATAGCGGTCTCGAGGGCAAAGCGGAGACGTTCAGAGGTCAGGAGTTTGCCTTGATAGAGAAGTGTGCGCCCTTTGATTTTGGCGGCCCGTAGAATTTTCTCTGCGACAGCATAGCCAACGGTGCAAAGGCGATTGCCTTCGCGAATGCACGCGGCTTCCCAAGCTGATTTGATTTCTCGTTCTGGAAATAGCATGCCGTTGGCAAAAGTGAGCTTCAGACCAAGTGCAGTTAGCTTTACGTATAGGCCCGCGGGAAAATCGTCGGCCACTCGAAAATATCGCAGACGATATTCACCGGCGAGGGTGGCAATGATCTCGGCCACCCCTGCTTGGGGGCCGTAAAGATCTTGAGCCCGCTCTAAATAAACCTCGCGTGACAAGACGATATCGAAGGCGCTTGTTTTTTTGACTCGGCCAAATTCTAACGCGCTTTGAACTGATATTTTTTTGCCGCGCACGCCCAAGGCAATAAAGGGATCGTGCACTTCGACCCGACCGAAATAAAGCATATCAGCATTGGAGTGCGTTTCGGCGTACAGCAGGGGGCTGGTGGTGGGGTTTTGCATAAGAGCAAATTGTTCGATGGACCGGCCAAGGCGAGAAACTTTACGATCCCACTGGTCTAGTTTTGCGGAGAGTAGGGTTGAGTTTTTTTAAAAAGCTTAACTAGTGTGAGGTCCAAGCAAAAAATGTTCTCCTGCTCGCGCTTAATCTTCTCTCTCCCGTTGACCGCGGTTATGGTGCTGACCGCTTGGGGCAGTTCGCCGCCGGATCAGGTGCGCGGGAATAAGACGGTGGCCGATCACTTTGCCATCAAGATCGGTGATCGCTTAGTGGCGATGCAGATCGCGGCGTTGCCCGCTGAGCTCCAGCGCGGGCTCATGTTTCGTCAGACGATGGGGTCCGATGAGGGCATGCTCTTTGTCTTTACGGCGCCCCAGCAAATGGGTTTTTGGATGCGCAACACGGTTCTTCCACTCGACATCGGCTACATTGACGCCACTGGCCAACTTAAAGAAATTTATCCGATGTATCCGTTGGACGAGAAGCCCGTATCCTCTCGCAGTCACGTCATTCAATACTGCCTCGAGATGAATCAAGGCTGGTATGCGCGCCATGGGGTGAAGGCGGGAGCGGCGCTCGACCTTAAGGCAGTAGTGGCGGCGCTGCAGGCGCGCGGACTTTCAGCGCTGGCGGCTAAATTGCCTTAGCCCTCGCTGTCGTTTCTTCGGCGCCGGTCGACTTTCTCCGTCTTAAATTCATCTTTGGGGAGAATATTGTCAGTTACTACTACGGCGACAGGGAGTTTGGTTTTTACCCACAGCTCAGATTCGCGAAAATATTTGGCGCTGCCGCTTTCGAGTGCTTCGCCAATCGATTTTACAGGTAACAGTCGGCCGCGTTTCGAGGCATTGAAATCGTACGCGCCTTTGAAGATGCGGTCAGTCGTTGAGTAGGGGCTAGCGTCTTCAGGGATTTGGACTACCCAGCCAGTGAGATCCTGTTTGGGCAATTTTCCCTCGGGATCCGATAACAGCACGACAAACTGTTTTTTCGGCGCGGGCGGCTTGATATCATCATCTGCATTGGGTTGCGTGACAAAATTGAGCTCATCGACGATTTCCCGCAACAGGGCGGGGTCAACTTTGTGTTTCTTGAGAATTTCAGCGACTTGATTGACTTCGATTTTGGCCATGGGAAATAGGAAAACGACGAATGGACACGAATGAACACGAATGACAAAGCTAATTAATGGGCCAAAATTTAGATGAACTTTTCGACGTAGTGGATGAGCAAGACCGTGTGACGGGGCAGTTAGCCCGTCGCGAAGTGCATCGGCGCGGCCTGAGGCACCGCGCGGTCCATTTGCTGGTGGTCAACCGTTCCGGCCAGGTGTTTTTGCAGCAACGATCCCTCCAGAAGGATCTGTTTCCTGGGCTGTGGGATTCGTCTGCGGCTGGTCATGTCGGGGCTGGCGAAGACTATGATAGTACAGCTCAGCGTGAATTAGCCGAAGAACTGGGCTGCCGGCCCGAACAGCCGCCCAGACCGTTATTCAAAATCGCCGCACGGGAGGAAACGGGTCAGGAATTTGTCTGGGTCTATCGAGTGGAAGCAGAGGGGCCCTTCGTCCTGCAGGTAGATGAAATCGAACGTGGGGCTTGGTTCACGGTAAAACAAATAGACGATTGGTATGCTCAGCGGCCGCAGGAACTGGCTCCGGCGTTCATCTATCTTTGGCCCCAAGCTAAGGGTTGCCTATAAGAATGAGGCGCATGCGCCATTGCGCATCTCGTCACTTATATTTTGGCCCCTGATAGAATCAGGTTCACTTCGAGGCAATCGATGGACTCAGCGTGGTCGCTGGCTCAGGATGAACTCAAATTGCTTCTGGGAGAAAAGACGGCGGGGTACGCGACGTTCGGCTTCGCTGATTAATTTGTCCCAATCCCCATCATTAGGGCTGAAAGGATCCCACGATGAGTTGTGACCATATTTTTTGGCCCACGTTATATTTTTGCCGAAGATATCAACACACACTTGGTGTTTTTTGCCTTCTTCATCTTTTTGCCACCAGCCGAATTCCATGGGGCCAAGGCGTAACGGTTCCGCGAGCGGTCGCAAGCGCGGCGTTGTTTAATATTTTTAGGCGGCCTCAGTGCCTATCTAACAGGGCTGGCTTGCCACCCTCCGCTCTCCCACTGCGCGGGCTGATTAGTGAGAAAAAGGCAGGACTAAGCTTGATTGAGCTGAAGTTGCCAGCTGCCGACTCGATCAGACGCGAGAAAGTTCGGCGGCGCGACGGGCCCCGGCGAGAATAGCTTCCTGCATTACTGTGCGGAATTGGCCTTGAGCCATAACCTGTAAGCCCGCGAAAGTTGTGCCGTTAGGCGAGACTACTTGGTCGCGTAAAATTTCTGGAGCCGTGCCAGTATGTGCGAGCAATTTGGCCGCACCGAGTACCGTTTCAAGCGCGAGCTTTTGTGCCACTGCGGGAGGCAGGCCAGCCGTAATGCCACCATCACGCAAAGCGGCCACAAATTCAAAAAGGAAGGCTGGCCCGCTGCCGCTGAGTACGGTGACCGCATCCATGTATTCTTCAGCTAATGGAAGATGTTGTCCCAGTGCCCCGAGTATTTTAGTGATGATCGCTTGATCGGATTCTGACAGGGGGTGGAGGGAACAGTAGGGCGTGATCGCTGCACCAATCGCGGCAGGAGTATTAGGCATCGTCCGCACAATGTTGCGGGCCTGAGGAAAGGACTGAGCGAGTCGCTCAAGCTTTTTCCCAGCCAGGACGGAGATGATTAACTTGCCAGCGGTTAATTCAGCGAGGCGGGAGTCAGCCCCCGCGAGTGATTGTGGTTTGAAGGCAACCACTACGGTATCCGCCATCGCGAGGAGGCGTGGGAGGTCAGGCTCGAAGATAATCCCCGTTGTTTGCGCGAGCTTTTGGGCCGTGACTCCATGTTGGCTTGTGCACGCAAGATTACTCGGGCGATAAGCTTGTTGGGCTAGGAGCCCCTGCACGATAGCGGTGCCGAGATTGCCGGTGCCGAGAAAAGCGAGGGTAGGGGAAGACATCGTCATTAATTATAAAGCGGCTTACTGGCATCGGCTGCTGGGCACCAGCAACCTCGCGCCTCAAGCTTGGCCATGGATTGTCGCGTCGCAGTCTGGCTCGCAATGACAATTCTCATGCGCACCGAGCCTCTTATTTTAAGCAGTTGCTTTGCGCTCAAGTGGGTGGCGAATGGTGGCGGTGGTCCCTCCACCCAGTCGATCCGCGAGGACTACATCTCCGCCTAGATTACGCAAAGAGTGACGCGACACTGTAAGGCCCATACCGACGCCTACCGTGTGCTTGGTACTCGTGAAAGGCTCAAAAGCATGGTCGCGAATATCTGGGCTGACGCCCCGGCCTCGATCTTCAACATGAATCAGAGCGAAGCGGCCGGCTTCAGCTTGGTCGATAATCTCAGTTCGGATATTGATAATCCGTTGCTCGTCGGGCTCATCGTGGTAGCTTTCCCAGGCATTAATGAGCAATTTGGATATCGCATCCTCAAATAATTCTACATTGGTCTCGATGATCGTCTCAGCGGTCGGCTGCTCAACGGTGATAACGGGCTCTATTTGATAATCGCTCTGATGGCGCCGAATGCCGCCCTCGATCATGCGGGATAGGCTGGTGCTAATCAGCGGGGGGCGATTTTTCACCACGAGGGTGGTGAGTTGTTTGATGATTGTTACGATGCGATTGACGGCATCTTCAAGGTGATTGGCGTTCTTTCGCACTAATTCGGGTTTTTCATGATAAACCTTAATGAGGTCGATGTATCCCACTACCACTCCGAGTAGATTATTGAGATTATGCGCGATGCCTTGGGTTACGGCTCCGATGGTCGCGTTGCGGCGTGATTCACCTAATCTCCGCTGCAAGTCGACGAGTTCGCGGTTGATCGAAACAAAACGCAATTGAGTTTGGATTCGTGCGAGGGTCTCATCGAGATCGATTGGCTTGGTGATATAATCGACGGCCCCGACGCTGAGGCCTTCAATTTTCCCTTCTTTCGAAGTTCGCGCAGTAATGAAAATAATCGGAATGGACTGAGTCGCTGGGTCGCCTTGAAGGCGTTGGCAAACTTCGATGCCATCCATTTCTGGCATCATGATATCGAGTAAAATAAGATCGGGTTTATCCTGCTTAACCAAATCCAAGGCTTCGCGTCCGGAATAAGCGCTCGCGACGATCATGCCTTCGCGCTCCAATTTACGTTTAAGTAACTGAACGTTGATCGGTTGGTCGTCGACGACGAGGATTTTGGATGCGCCCATACGAGAGAGTGACGGCAATTCGTTTAGCTGATCGTGCAAAAATCGATTAAGGTGATCGCTTAATTATGCTTCGCGGCCGCGTTATGCTGTCGCCGAGCCTTGACGGTATTTTTCATTAAAAGTGCGACCGTCATCGGACCAACTCCACCGGGGACTGGGGTTATTTTGCTGCACAACGGCGCTACGGTGGAGAAGTGCACATCACCTGTGAGGCGATAGCCGGTTTTTTTGGTGGGATCAGGTACTCGATTAACGCCAACGTCGATGATAACGGCCCCCGGTTTTACCATGTCGGCCGTAACAAATTCCGGCTTACCGATGGCAGCAATGAGCACATCCGCGAGGCGGGTGATACTCGCCAGATTAGTCGTCTGGGAGTGACAAATGGTGACCGTAGCGTTAGCCCAAGGCTTGCGTTGCAGGGCCAGCAAGGCGGCTGGTTTTCCGACAATCAGGCTGCGGCCGAGCACCACAACATGTTTGCCCGTCAATGAAACTCCGGAGCGTTGCAGTAATTCCATGATGCCAGCCGGAGTGCATGCGATGAATCCCGTCTCATCCTCTTGCGCTAGTTTTCCTAGATTGAGGGTATGAAATCCATCGACATCTTTATGGGCGGCGATGCGACGGAAGACGGCTATTTCACTGAGGGGTTTTGGCAACGGCGACTGCACTAAAATGCCATCGACACTGGGATCGGCGTTGAGCTGGTCCACGAGAGCAAAAAGCTCATCTTGGGAAATGGTTACTGGCGGGAAAATGAGCCGGCTCTCGATGCCGATTTCTGCGCACATTTTCTGCTTTTTTGTAACATAAGAAACAGAGGCTGGATCTTCGCCCACGCGGACGAGGGCAATGCAGGGAGGGCGTCCGGGGAGGGTCGCAACCTCAGCCTTGAGTTCAGCAATGAGTGTAGCCGCGATTTTGTTGCCGTCGATGAGTTCCATGAGGAGGGAGGCGATCTAATTCGGATGTAAGGCGCAGCCGAAAAGATTACTTTAATTGCATCGATTCGGCCGCGATCACGAGATCCTTGCCGTCGATCGTGTTGCGAAGCGTGCCGGTAATAGACAAATCGCGATCGACGTAATTTTCTATTTTATCGGTCAAGAGCAGGCGCTTGGTATCGACATAAGCAAAACGCCGACCGGATGAATCGATCAGTTGATAATCATAGATCGGGTTGGGGTTAAAGATGGCGCGACGTGCTAGCACGAGTTTGCCGGCAAAAAGTCGCGGCATCTCAGCCGTGTCACCCGAAATGGGGACAGAATGTCCGGCGGTGGTGACGGGCGCGGTAGGTGCCGTCAGTCGCGATTCGCTCGGGGCTGGAGTGGGCGTCGAGGGAGTATTGGCGGTTTCGCCGATGGCAATGAAGCCCTGTAGTTTTTTCTCTAATTTAATTTGCGCCCAATCTCCGTGCAGCCCTGTGATATCTGTTTTATCACCCTTGGCCGCGACGGTGAGGACGGTCGCATCTTTGCGTGGGCCGGAGTAGATGCTGGCGCCTTCGCGAACTTCGAGGCCTTTCGTAATATCGCGATTTTGAACATAAGCCTCGCAGGAACCATCGACTTCGACGCGGCGCCAACCGAGGGGGGCTTCGCCTGCGGTCATCACTTCGGTGCCGGCTTTAAGGCGAGCGATGATCGGTGATTGTGCATCAGTTTGGACGAAGACGGCGGTGTCAGCCGTGAGGATTTCAGCCGCGAGGGGAGTGACCGTGAGCGTAAGAACTCCGGCTACACCCAAGCTGCGCAGAATTAAGTTAAGGACGGTTTTAGTTTTCATCGTGAGTAGAAGGGGTCATCTCGCGGTAGTGGACCAAGGGAACCGCGAACAAGGATTGAATCTCTTTCGCTGAAAGTTGTTTCACGCCGCGAATTGGAATTCCTTTTAGGCGGAGTGCGCCAATTTGATAACGGCGCAGACGGCGCACCTGAAAACCGAGCGCGGTGAATAGCTGGCGAATTTCGCGCTTTTTCCCATGGTGCATATGAACGTCAAGTTCGGTCGAGCTGCGATCTGTCTTGGGGTTGACGAGATTGGCCCGCTCCACTTTCAGATGCTCTCCTTCAATGACGACCCCGCGCAAGAGCTGCCGCAGGCGGCCGGCGGGGAAGGGTTCTTCGAGCGATACATAATAACGCTTCACCACCAAATTGGAGGGGTGCATGAGCTTGTGCGCTAGGTCGCCATCAGACGTAAGAATGACCAAGCCTTCACTGTCTTTATCGAGCCGGCCGGCGCAGAACAGTCGGAGCTTGGCCCATTCCCGTGGGAGGAGATCAAAAATGGTTTGTTCCTCATGGGGATCACTATTGCTGCAAATCACCCCGCGGGGTTTATGCATCACAAGGGCAATCTTAGGCTGAGCCTGGGAGCGCACGGCTTTGCCCCGCACGGTAACCTTGTCCGTACCGGGTTCAACCTTTTGGCCGAGCTCAGCTTTCTGTCCGTTGACATAAACTTCGCCCGCCACGATGGCGGCTTCGGCCGCGCGGCGTGAGCAGATGCCGGCTTCGGCGATGAATTTTTGAATGCGAACGGATTCCATGCAGTTCGGCTGAATGGCATGGGGGTGGAAGGGGCGCAACGAGATTCAATGTCGCGAAACGAGGCTTGCCATGTCCGCTCACAACCGAGGTAAAGTTTCCTCATGCATATTTCGGCTCCACCCTTGAGCGCCTACACTAAAGATAATCCGCTCTCGGCTAAATTATTGGAAAATCGCGTGCTCAATAAGGATGGTTCAAGTAAGGACACGCGGCATCTCGTCGTCGATATCGCTGGGAGTGGCCTGACTTATCACGTGGGCGATTCTTTGGGCATATACGCTTCCAACCGTCCGCAAATTGTGGAGGAGTTGATTGAGCTTTTGGGCTTTACCGGCAATGAGCCCGTGATTCCCCAGCGCATGACTGCCGCCATCAGTCTGCGGGAGGCGTTGACAACTAAATTATCATTAGCTGGTCCCACCAAGAAAATTCTCGAGACCTTCGCGGCGAAAACGGCCGACCCAAAGGAGCAGGCCCAATTGACCGGCCTGCTCGCCGCCGACGCCTCGGAAGCTCGGGAGGCTTTTCTGGAGCAACGGGAGTATATCGATCTGATCGAAGAATTTCCGGGCGTAAAATTAGGGGCGCAGGAATTGGTTGATCACATGCGTCGGTTAATGCCGCGACTTTACTCCATCGCCTCCTCCCCAGTTCTTCATCCTAGCCAAGTTCATTTGACTGTCGCGCCGGTGCGCTACGAGTCCAACGGACGTCGCCGCTATGGAGTTTGCTCAACGTTTTTGGCTGACCGTGTGATCCGGCGCAAGACCCCGATTCCGGTGTTTGTGGCGGAATCCCATTTCGGACTGCCTGAGGATTTAACCAAAGACATTATCATGATTGGGCCCGGTACGGGAGTAGCGCCATTTCGTGCGTTCACCCAGGAACGGGTGGCAACTCAGGCCACCGGCCGGAACTGGCTGTTCTTTGGCGACCAGCACGAGGCAACTGATTATCTTTATGCAGAAGAATGGAAAAATCTGCTCGCGGCAGGAAAACTTGCGCGGGTGGATTTAGCTTTTTCGCGTGACCAAGCACGCAAGGTTTATGTGCAGGATCGGATGCGTGAAGCCGCGGCGGAATTATGGTCTTGGGTCAAGGGTGGCGCCCATTTCTATGTTTGCGGTGATGCCCACCGAATGGCGAAAGATGTCGATCTCGCCTTGCATCAGATCATCAGCGAGCAAGGCGGACTCGATGTTGCGCAAGCCGCTGAGTACGTGAAGTTGATGAAGAAAGAGAAGCGCTATCAGCGCGACGTGTATTGACAAATTATGCCGGAGTGAGGCTTTATGGCGCTCGATTCTATGGGACTAACCTTTAATAACAAAATTGCACTCGTGACCGGCGCCGGCCGCGGGATCGGCAAAGCTATTGCCGAAGAATTGGCGAAAAATGGCGTCAATGTCATTTGCGTTAGCAAGTCAGCTGATAGTTGCGGGGCCACGGCTGCCGCTATTGTCGCGGCTGGCGGCAAGGCTAAGGCTCTGGCGGTCGATGTTGCTGATGGCGCCGCCGTCGCCAAGGCTAGTGCTGAGCTGCTCGCTGAGTACGGGCAGATCGATATTCTGGTTAATAATGCCGGCATTACCCGGGATGGTCTTTTATTTCGCATGTCCGAGGAGGACTGGAATGCGGTGATCTCGACCAATTTGACCAGCTGCTATCATTGGACCAAATACATCGGCCGCTCGATGACGCAAAAGCGCTGGGGGCGTATCGTAAATATCACCTCGGTGGTCGGCGTGATGGGTAATGCTGGCCAGGCTAATTACTGCGCGGCTAAGGCCGGTTTAATCGGCTTTACCAAATCAATCGCGAAAGAATTTGCCGCCCGTAATGTTACTTCAAATGCCGTGGCTCCTGGATTTATTAAAACGGACATGACTGCCGCCCTTCCGCCGGAGGCTGCTGATAAGATTACGTCAGTTATTCCGCTAAAACGGCTGGGTGAGGCGATTGATATCGCTCATATGACTACCTTCCTTTGCTCGGAAGAAGCAGGCTATATTACTGGGCAAGTTTTTACCGTTGACGGGGGGATGGTGATGTGATGCCTCTTACCCAACATTTTTTTGACAACTTTTAAAACCTATGGCTGACCCAAAAACTATCGACCAGCGCGTCAAAGAAATCATCGTTAACCAATTGAATGTTAACGAAGAGCAAATTACCCCACAGGCGTCATTTCTTGATGACCTCGGGGCCGATTCACTCGACACAGTCGAGCTGATTATGGCTTTTGAAGAAGAGTTTAAGGACGAGATTAAGGGAGAAATTCCCGAGTCTGATGCCGAGAAACTCCAGACCGTCGGCGATGTAACTGCTTACATTGAGGCCAAGGCGGCTAAGAAATAATTTTTGCCTTTGAGCAAAGCGTTCTACCGTCTGGCCCAGTGCTGGTCTGGTAGGACGCTTTTTCATTTCTACTAATCAATTTAAGATGGAAACTGTTTCTCCGCACAAACGAGTCGTTGTCACCGGTATGGGCGTCATTGCCTCGCTGGGCCATAACGTGGATGATTTCTGGGCTAATCTCCTTGCCGGTAAATGCGGAGTTAATCGGGTTACACTTTTTGATGCTAAGGATCATACCTGCCAAATTGGGGCAGAAGTTCGCGATTTTGATGCCACCAAGTTGATGGACCCCAAAGAGGTTCGTCGGAATGATCGCTACACGCATTTTGGGTTTTGTGCGGCTAAGCAAGCCGCCGCTGATGCTAAGCTGGATATGAGCAAAGAGGATCCTGATCGGGTCGGTGTCATTATAGGCTCTGGGATTGGCGGCATGTTGACCATTGAAAACCAGCACAAGATTTTGATGGAGCGAGGCCCCCGCAAGGTATCGCCCTTCATGATCCCTTCGCTGATTAGCAATATGTGCAGTGGCCTGGTTGCAATCGAGCTCGGGGCTCGTGGTCCGAATTTTTCTATCGTCAGCGCCTGTGCAACCGCGACGCATGCGATTGGCGAGTCGCTGCGCATGATTCGTGGTGGCGAAGCTGATGTTATGGTGTGTGGGGGAGCAGAAGCTTCCATCACCCCATTGGCTTATGCTGGATTTTGCTCCATGAAGGCAATGAGCACCAATAATGATAATCCCCAGCAGGCTAGTCGTCCCTTTGATCTGAATCGTGATGGGTTTATTATGGCTGAGGGCTCAGGTATTTTGGTGTTAGAAAGCCTAGAGCATGCGTTGGCTCGCGGCGCACGTATCTATTGTGAGATCGCTGGTTATGCCGCGACCTGTGATGCTTTTCATATCACTTCACCTGACCCTGAGGGCAAGGGGCTCTCCCTAGCCATGAGCCGCTCGCTGCATGATGCCCGCATTGCGCCAACGGAAGTTGATTACATCAATGCCCACGGTACTTCGACTCCTTACAACGATAAGTTTGAGACGCTAGCGATTAAGAAAGTCTTTGGAGACCACGCCCGCAAAGTTTTGATCAGCTCGACTAAGTCAATGACCGGACACTTGCTGGGGGCTGCTGGCGGTGTTGAGGCTATTGTGAGCGTAAAAGCAATTCAGACGGGTGAGATACCTCCCACCATTAATCTCGATACGCCTGATCCCGATTGCGATTTGGACTACGTGCCAAATGTAAAGAGAAGTGCTCGGGTAAATACCGTCATGAGCGATAATCTTGGGTTCGGTGGCCAAAACGCAGCGCTGATCTTCCGCCGGGTCTAAGCGCTAGCGCACCAGCCAACTCGATAAACTCCCGCAACTGTGGTCCTCCGCGGTGACTCGAGCCTGATTGGTCCGCATGAGTTTGCTTAGAGCTTTTCGTTCATCTTCCGCAGCCGACCGGACCCACCCTGTGGAAACAAACTGCGCGGGGTGATGATCAAGGTAAAATTGCTGCCCACGACTTGCCTAAACCTTGAGCGGGAGGGTTTAGAATGAGGGAGGGGAATCGTGAAATCACCGAAAGAATAAATTCCCCGTTGACGCGCCATTGTACCGCCCTTTTAACTCGGCCCTTTAGTGAATGGCGAGTTAGCTCAGTTGGTAGAGCAGAGGACTGAAAATCCTTGTGTCCTCGGTTCGATTCCGAGACTCGCCACCACTTTACCTCAGTTTCAGGCCTGACTATCCAGGTTCTGTAAGCGGAAAGCCGGGGGGGCATCCCCCCTGATTAGGTCCAAGGGCTGGCAGGTGGTGTCATCCTATGCCCATCAAGCCCTACTGAGTTATAGCTTAGACCATTGGTCGTCTTGGGCCCCTGCTGGAGATGAGGCTGATTCGCTGGTGATGAATCGAATGCTGACCGGAGATTTGACGGACTTTCCCAGTCAGAGACATTGAAAATATTTGCGCAAAAAGGCTCGCGCCGAGGTCCTTTTTTACAAATCGGGGAGCTTATTTGGTAAAACCTGGGACACTTCGTCGCACCTACTATTTTAGGGATAAAATCCCCCTTGTCGGGGTCGTAGAGATGATCTTTGTCGCGGCCATCAAGGCTATGAAAATACCTTCCAGCAAGTTCCTCATCCTCGCCACCATTTTCGCTTTTACCATTAAAGCAAAGGCTGGCGACCGTTGGGAAACGTTGCGGGCCATTAACTTGGTCGAAAATCCTACTAATCAGACCCACGTTGGTCGATTTGGGGAATTGGGGCCATATCAGTTCAGACCGGCGACTTGGCGTATGCATACCGATAAGCCCTTCCGCCTAGCAGTCCAGCGGGAGGCAGCTGATGAGGTGGCGGTGAAGCATTATAATTGGATTAAGCGCTCTTTGGAGCAGGCCAATGTTCATGCCAGTGCCTTTAACATCGCGATGGCTTGGAATTGCGGCTTGGAGACTGTCCTGCGTGGGCGTGCTCCTGCCGCTAGTTATGACTACGCTCAGCGCGTGGCTAATTTGATCGAGATATCCCAAGAGCCCTCAGTGCAGCCGGTTGCCCCAAGTAATCTGGGTCCAAGCACGCCTCATCGGGTTTATTTTGATGAAAACGCGGAGTCGTTGCGTTTTCGTATTTTAGCGCCAGGTCCACGCTTTGTATTGGCGACGCGCTGAACAGAAAGCGCTAGCTGCCCCTTACTATTCCAAGAAGGAGGACTGTTTCGATGAGGGGTTGGCTTTGCGCGCATCCTCCGCGGCCGATGCAGTATTGAGATGTCGCGGTGGCTTAGCGACCCGCGTGGCCACGGCAGCTTCTCGATCGGTTACAATGCGATCGCAAATTTTCTCAATCTGGAGCTGAAGCCAGTTAGCCGTGGGGCTGTTTTCCGTATAATCAGCTGGCCCGTAGTGATCAATTCGCCCGCTTTGGCGGAGGCGATCATTTTGCTCAAATTCCGCTTTTACGGCAGGATTATAGACTGCGTAGGTTTTTCCGCCGCCTTTTTTAACAACCGAGAAGCTCGGGACATCGCTCGGACCGTCGGCGATATAGATCATATTTTGCAGCGGAATGCGGCGATCTTCGGCGGCAACTTTGGCGTTTACGTCGATGGCGGCGTTTCGATTTGTGCCTTTGTTGATCTCATAAATGGCGCGAGTCTTTGTGGTGTTATCGATCATAACGCCGATCTGGGCGATCTCTGCCGCGGCCTCGAGGGGGAATTCTTTTTGCTTAAGAAAGCCGGGCTGCAGCGGATTTTCAATAAATTCGCAGGCCCAAACCGCATCGATGTAGGGGGCTATTTTACTGCCGCGGATCATTTCGGCTAGGCCGGTGCTGACGACGTAGTGCTCCAAGACAATCTCATGTTCCGCGTATTCGGGCTTGGCCTTTACCCAAGCGCGGGAGGACTCAAAGAAAGCTGGCAGCCCTGGATAAAAGCCGATCTCGGTGCCGCACTCGCGCAGTACCTTGTTATTAAGCCCCGGCATCTTGCCTGCTAGCACGTAGGTGAGGAGATGGTTGAGGTAGCTGATTTCAGGGGCGATATGGTAGCCGCGCTGGAGATAATTGGCCGCCAGTGCATTAGTTTCTGCCCAAAACCGAGCCTCATCCACCGCATAACGGCGAAATAAGGGCGCCTGCATATACTCAGGGATCAAGGTCTTGTCAAAATCCCAAACGCAGGCGATGATGTTCTGAGTGAAGAGAGTTGAGGCCATCGCTGATGTTTTCTACTAGACGGCTCTTGCGGCCGTTGGTGTAGCCCTTGATAAAACCTCGCCGCGTAGCTGACGCAATTCGCAATTTCCTATCTTTCACTCTGCATGGATCTTTTGCCTGACATCATTCCGTTTCAGCGCCGCCTCGATGAACTCGAGGCGCAGACGGCGGAGCCTGCTTTCTACGCTAACCCGCGCAAGGCCACGGAAGTGGCGCGTGAGCAACAAGGGTTGCGCGTATTAGTTGAAGAATATGCTGCCTATGAGCGAGTGGGGCGCGAGTTGGCCGAGTATTCCACGCTTTTAAAAGATCCCCTAGCGGATGCCGATCTGCGCTCGCTGGCGCAGCAAGAACTCCCCGACTTACAAGCGCGCCGAGCAGCCCTGCAGCAGACGGTGCTGCGGTTAATGATTCCACCGGAGTCGGCTGACTCTCGCAATACTGTCTTGGAAATTCGCGCTGGCACCGGTGGCGACGAAGCCGGCTTATTTGCCGCCGAACTTTATCGCATGTATGTGCGCTATGCTGAAGGTCGTGGCTGGAAAATCCAATCGATGAGCTCCAGCGTTTCTGATCGGGGCGGATTTAAGGAAGTCATTTTCCTCATCACCGGTGAACAGGTTTATAAACAATTAAAATATGAGAGTGGGGTGCATCGCGTGCAGCGCATACCGGTGACGGAGGGCAATGGTCGCGTGCATACCTCAACAGTGACAGTGGCCGTTTTACCAGAGGCTGAGGAGGTGGATGTGCAGATCGATCCAGAAGATTTATTGATCACCGTGATGCGTGCGAGCGGGCCTGGCGGACAAGGTGTCAATACGACCGATTCGGCTGTGCGGATTGTGCATCAACCCAGCGGGCTAACCGTGTATTGTGCCGACGATCGGTCCCAGATAAAAAATAAAGCGCGGGCCATGTCAGTTCTCCGCTCGCGATTACTTAAGCTTAAAGAAGAGGAGGAACACGCAAAGTACGCGGCCCAGCGGCGCACCCAGATTGGCACGGGCGGTCGCAGCGAGCGCATTCGTACTTATAGTTTTCCGCAAAATCGGCTTACCGATCATCGCATCGGATTAACTATTTATAGCCTGCCGGCCATTCTCGAGGGGGCCATCGATAGCATTATTGAGGCGCTGCAGCGGGCGGAGTTTGAAGAAAAACTGGCGGCGCTCACGGGTGGACCGTTGCCGATACGTTCTGCTAGCACGAGTGATGACGATTAAGCATGCCGACCTTACTCGAAATTATTAAACGCAGCACCGACTTTTTGGAGAAGCGTGGGGTGGCGTCAGCACGGCTTGATGCGGAGTTGCTCATGGGGCATGCGCTGGGCTTAAAGCGGATGCAGCTTTATTTGCAATTTGAGCGGGCCCTCAGCGAGAGTGAGCTGGAGAAAATTCGTCCGCTGGTGATTCGCCGCGGCAACCGGGAGCCTCTGCAGCATATTGTGGGCGAAACGGAATTCTTGGATTTAAAGCTTAAGGTGGATAAGCGGGCGCTCATTCCTCGTCCGGAGACGGAATATTTAATCGAATTGATCACGCCGCGGTTGGCGGTGGCACCTGCGCACATTCTTGATTTGGGTACCGGGAGTGGAGCCATCGCGTTGGCTTTGGCTAAAATTTATCCCCAGGCTGTCATTACCGCAGTAGATAAGAGTGAATCTGCCTTAACTTTAGCCCGAGAAAATGCCGCTGCTTGCGGATTAAGCGGGCGGGTTCGCTTTTTGTTGGCCGATTGGTTCTCTGGTCTCACGGCACAAGATCAATTTCAGTTAATCGTCGCGAATCCTCCTTATCTCTCTGATGAAGAGACGCAGGCGACTGAGCCGGAAGTGAAGGATTTTGAACCTTCCATGGCGCTTTCTGCTGGGAGAAATGGAGCGTCCGCACTGGAGGAAATTATCCGCAATGCGCGAACTCATCTAGCCAGCGGCGGTTTGTTGGCCTGTGAGACGGGCATCACCCAGCATGCCGAATTGCAGGAGCTTGCCGCCACCTTGGGTTACGAGCGCCTCGAATCTTTGCAGGATCTGACGGGGCGCGATCGCTACCTCTTAGCTTTTAGGTAAGCTGGTGGGAGTGGTGCTCGGCGCATGATTTGTCGCCGACAGCTGCTGGTCTTGGTTTAAATGGAGGCCATCGATCACCACCCGCAGCGTTTCACGTAAATGGATATCAAGCTTGCTCTGGGCTTCGGCATCCGGGGCATCGGTGTCACCGTCTTCGAGCGTGGCCGCGGCCGCTTTAGGCGCGGTGGCCTCAGCGGTTAGGACCGAATCAAGTTTTACGACGCGCGTGGCAAAATTAGCTTTGGCGAGAATGTCGCGCTCGGCATCAATTTTCTTTTTATAGTCGTCGTCGGCTAATTTACTCGCCTGGCGCTGGGCGAGATTCAGGGAAATTGATTTCTGTTCCTGGCGCTCTTTAAACCAATCAATGGTTTTTTTAAGATAGAGAAATTCATTGAGCGATCCCTGACGTTCACGGCTGGCTGCTAGTAAAGGTTTCACCGCCGTGCGCGCCATGGTGTGGCCATCAAATGAACTTGATTTGATTTCATCCCATATGAGGGCGTGGGGCAAATCAGCTTCTCCAATCGGCAGAAAATCATCAATCGAAGGCAGGGTGATGTCGGGGGTGACGCCTTTTTTTTGCGTGGACGATCCGTTCGGTAGATAAAATTTCTGGACCGTTAATTTTGCGGCTCCCGTGTGTTCGATATTTTGACTCAGGCGGGGAAGATAATTTTTCATCTCTAGCACGGCCTGTACGGTGCCTTTGCCATGCGTGGTGCTATCGCCAATAATGACGGCCCGACCATAATTCTGTAGGGCGCCGGCAAAAATCTCTGAAGCCGAGGCGCTAAATCGTGAGGTCAAGACCGTCAACGGACCAGCGTAGGCAATAGCTGGGTCATTGTCGCTGTCTACCGTGAGATGGCCCAGCGAATCTTTTACTTGGACGACCGGGCCCTGTTTGATGAAGAGTCCAGTCAGATCGACCGCTTCGGAAAGTAGTCCGCCGCCATTACGACGTAGATCAATCACGAGCGCTTTAATTCCTTGTTGCTGTAGTTTCCCAATGAGCTCAGCGACATCCTTAGTGGCCGTATTTTTTCCTTCATTTTCTTTCGTGTCATCCGAGGGGCCATAGAATGAATTGAGGGCAATCACCCCCACCGGGGTTGTTTGGTTTTGGCCGTTAGGCACTTCGTAAATCGAAGCCGAAGCGCGCGCCGAATTTAATTTAATCACATCCCGCGTAATGACTACCTGCTTAGTTTTGGTGGCGTCGACCGCGTCGTGGGGTAGAATGGTTAGAGTGACTTTCGTGTTTTTATCTCCGCGGATCATATCAACGATCCGCCGAAGTTTCATGCCGATGACTTCAATATTTTCTCCGCCGGGTTGTTGCACCGCGATGATTTTGTCAGTCGCGTGAATTTGGCCACTGGTGTAGGCTGGTCCGCCGGGAACGACTTCCCGAATGACGCAATTGCCGTCATCCTCAATGCTCAGCACTGCGCCGATGCCGACTAACGAGAGTTTCATTTGAATGCTAAAATCCTGCAAGGTGTCGGATGAGAAGTAGGCGGAGTGGGGGTCATACATCCGCGTGAGGCTGGAGAGAAAGGTTTCTTGCACATCGCTTGATTCGATATCGCCTAAATTTTTCAGCATCCGCTCGTAGCGTTTGCGCACGGTCGCCTTGGCGTCTTCGATTGGTTTTTTCGCTAAAAGATCTTGGATGATTTCGTATTTAATTCGGCGGCGCCAAAGATCATCCGCTTCCGCGGCCGTGGCCGGGAAAGGGCTTTTGCTGCGATCCGGGGTGTAAGTTTCGGTGCTGGTGAAATCTATATTTTGCTTCAACTCCTCGAATAGCCAGGTCGTCCGGGTTTTGACCCGTTGTTCGTAATTTTTATAAATTTCAAATGCCGTGTCGATGTTGCCGAGATAAGCGAGATCAGTTTCGACGCGGGGGCCGTATTGTCGGCGGAAGGCCTGCTCATCCACGGTCGTGAAGAAAAGCCGCTGGGGATCTAGCTCCTTGAGGTAGTCGGAAATTAATTGAGGATAATCATCGGGGGTGACGGCATTTTTATTATAATGAAAATATTCCAACATCTGGATCAGCGTGCGCGTCTCCAGTCGCATGATTGGCGTCGTCTTAAAATCGCGATCGGGTACCGCGCTAACTTGGCTCAGTAAAAGCAGTAACAGGGCGACTGTGCCAATGAGGCGGAGTGGGCGTAATTTAATAGGGGAGCGCAGCATGGGATAAGAATGAGAGGTCAGAAAATGAGAATTGTTTCCACAAATAAAGCTTGGCGTAAAATGGTCCTGAGCGGCTAGGGCGCCCGCTTGACTGCTTGGTTGAGCACGTTTTTAGCCTCATCCAAGGTTTTCTTTTCTTGGGCGGTGAGCGCACCAAATCCTCGGCGATTTATTTTATCGAGGATGCGGTCGACCTCAGGCCCCAGTGGCTGGGGACCACGGTCGATTTTCGATGGCGTTTGGGCTGCTTTCGTGGGCAATTTGCGTCCTCCAAGCCAGGTAGGTCGGGCTAGCAGAGAGTTCCTCATCCAAGCGGGGCGGGCGTGGATAGAATTATAATACAGCCAGCCGATGGCCATACTCCCGAGGTGTGCTGAAGGCGAAAAATCAATCGGGGCGAAGGCGCCTAGGATCTCATAAAGCACGAAACAGAACAGATCGACTACCAGCAATACCCACAGAATTTGACGAGCATTGAAGGCCATGGGGAGGAACATTAAACGCACTTCGCGCTGCGGTTCGAGCAAGGCTAAGATTGTGAACAAGCCCATCACGCCCGCCCCCGCCCCAAAGTAGGTGCCGCCGTGCCCCCAATGGACAATGGTCCAAGTAAGCCCGCCCCCCAAGATAGTTGCCACCAGCACAGTCAAAAAGCGCTTGGTTCCGAGCCGCGGGACGAGGTCGCCGCCAATATAAGCTAGGGAGATCAACACGAACAGCAGATGGAATGGGTTGTGCGTGTCATGAAGCAGGCTGTAGCTGAGCAATCGCCAGATTTCCCCGCTCTGGAGAGCGGCACTGGCCAGCGGGAGGGTGGCAAGCAATTGCCCGCCGACGGGCCACCATGGAGATAGGAGTATGAGTTCGATGACATAGGCCGCCGCCAGAATCGAAATGACCCAAATGTGAATGCTAGTGCCCTCTCGCTGATAGCTATTTCGCATGTAGGGTCGATCAGACAACATCAGATCACGCTAGCGGAACTGCTGCCAAACACAAGTTTCGCTCCGGTGATTTAGTGATTAAGCCACAAAGATATTCGGCTACTTGACAGAGTCCTGAATAATTGTTGGATCGTGGCTAAATGGCTAATAAAGCAGAAAAGTGGAAAAATAACGCCGACGGTAAGTTTTACGTCGACCAGCAATGCATTGATTGTGATCTCTGCCGTGAGACCGCTCCCGCGTTTTTTAAACGTGAAGAAGAGGGTGGTTTTTCCTTTGTTCACACTCAGCCCACGACCGATGAGGACGTGCAGCTCTGCGTGGAGGCCTTAGAGGGCTGCCCCGTTGAGGCCATTGGCAACGACGGCGCTTAATGTGTTAGTTTCAGCCGCCTTTAATAGGCGGCTTTTTTGAAACTGCTTTGTTAAGTTAAGTATTTAATCAATTAACTTTGAGCCAATTTTAGTGTACTGCTCTGTCATTCGCTGGGGGCTGGGATTTGCGATTGCGCCCTTTATCTCACTGTTGGCTACCCGAGTCGCCGGAGAGGAGATCTATGCGTTACCCAAGTATAGTACGCAGTCTGAGCAAGTAGCCAACCAGACGCCCGTCGCCGCTCTGGCGATGCCAATATCGGGGCTGCGTTTTGAGCCGCGGGTGGATGTGCAGGAGCGCAATATGGCAGAAGGGCAGGCCGATGTGTCGATTCGTGGTGGGATTTTTGAAAACACGGGATTTAAGATTGGCGCCCTTGCGCTGCATGATCCGCAAACTGGGCATTATTTGGCGGAAATTCCGATTGCCCCGAGCATGTTGCTTTCGCCCAAAATTTTGACGGGAGCGGCCAACGCATTCGCTGGCTTTAATGCTGAGGTTGGTACGATCGCCTATGGTTGGCGGCCGATTGAATCACGCGGCGAGGCGGCCTTGGCCTTTGGTAATTATGCAACCAATCGGCAGAGCCTGTATCAAGCAGGCGTATCGTCGGCAACGGTAGGTGGGGGGGCTTTAGCTGCTGACTTGGATCTGGCGCGGTCGGAGTCGGCTGGCTCGGTGCCGTTTGGTGATCACCATTTCGAACGGGCGGCCGGTCGCGTGCAATGGCGCGATGCGCAAAGTCAGACGGATCTTTTCGCGGGGACGCAGCATAAATTTTTTGGCTGGCCCAATCTTTATACGCCTTACGGGGTTAACGAAACCGAGGATCTGCGGTCACAACTTTATCTGCTTAATCATCGAACGGGGACTTCCGCAGATCGTTACTGGGAAGTGGGCGCTTATTACCGGCGCAATTATGATGATTATGAATATAATCGCTCGATCCCCGGGCAATTTAATCCCTATCAACATACGACGGAGGTGCGGGCTTTTTCATTGGAGGGTCGTCAGGATTTCAATGCCTGCCTCATCGCTTTCCGTGCTCAGTTGATGACCGACCAGCTAGAATCAACCGCGCTGACCTTTGGTCATTTTAACACTCGTCGCTACCTCAAGCTCTCGGCTGTTCCTGAGTGGCGTTGGTTGACCACGAAGGGGCAATTGCAATTTCGTGCGGGTGGCAGTTATGATGATACCAACCGTAACGCCGCGGCGCTCGCGCCGATTGCGGCTATCGAATTTGTGCAGGCACAGGGCGATCGCTTTTATGTTAACTATGCGGAGAGCAGCCAGGTGCCAACCTACACGGCGCTGAATTCAAATCCGGTGGCAGGATTGTTTCGCGGCAATGCTAATTTGGGCCGAGAAATAAGTCGCAATCTGGAAACCGGTTTTGATTTTCGGGTGCTCGGGTGGAGCTTAGAAAGTGCGATTTTTTACCGTCGTGATGATCAGCTGACCGATTGGACTTTTACGCGTGGCGTGACCGCTCGCACAGCCAATGCAGTTGATATTGCTACTTGGGGCGGTGAGTTGGTCGCGATTCGGCAAACTCCTCGCTACCGTTTGGTGCTGGGCTATACGCGGCTGAGTAAAGAAGCC
>CAIOCT010000030.1 GCA_903856725.1 uncultured Verrucomicrobiota bacterium | reverse complement strand
GTCGCGCCTTCGGATGGCGTCGTCACCCAAGTCACCACGCGCGTCGGCGACCTCATCGGCAGCAATTCACCGATCGCCACCATTATTTCAGTCGGCCGCACGGTGGAGGCTAAAATCACGGAAGAAAACTTCTCCGCGATCAAGTTGGGGCAGAAAGCCACCGTCCGTTTTCTGACCTTTGGCGCGGATCAATACAACGCGGTCATTTCAAAAATTCTCCCCTCCGCCGATGCCACGACCCAGCGCTATACCGTTTTCTTGGAGGTGCATTTGCCGGAGGGACGGACGCTGTTGCCGGGTCTGACGGGCGAGGTCAGCATCAGCATCGCCGAGCGCGCTAACGCGATCATCATTCCCCGCCGAGCGCTGATTGGTGATTATATTTATGTGGTGGCTGGGGGTAAATTAGAGCGCCGCAAAATTGTGAAAGGCTACGATAGCCTCAACCAAGTAGAAATTCTCAGCGGTCTGACCGAAGGCGAAGAAGTCCTCGTCGAAGAACAGGATCGTTTCAGCGAAGGCGAACGCGTCCGCACGCAGGTGCTGGTGAACTAAGCCCCTCAATCCGCCAAAAGATTGGCCACAAAAAACACAAAATCTGAAAATTGCAGTTTAAGCCAAGGAGTAGGGCAGTCACCTCACGGGTGATGATATGAATGGTGCCGATGAATTTACTTTCTCCTTTCTCCTTTTTTCTTTCTTCCCCCTTTGTCTACTAACCTCCGCATCGCTCTTCGTTTTCTGACAGCTCGTAAGCGTTCGATGCTGATGAGTCTGGCGGGGATTGTTTTTGGTATCGGCTTTTTCATCGTCACGCAGGCGCAGACGAGTGGCTTCGAGCAATTTTTTATTCGGACGATTCTCGGAACTAACGGCGCCATTCGCATTGAGGATAAAATCCAGAGCACAATTTTCGCAATCGCCGCGGCGGGTCACGATGCCGATGCCAGCAAGTTTGAGGTCGCGGCTGACCGGGCCGGGCGAAAATACATCGAGGGCGTGGAAGATCCCGCCTTGATCACCGACGCGTTGCGGAAATTTCGTAATGTCTCAGGGGTCTCGGCCGTGGTGCAGGGTTCGGTGATTGCTGACAGCACCTTTAAAAATGATGCCGCGAAGATTTATGGCATTAATTTAGAAGATCATTTGGCCGTTTCCGATCTTGGTTCGCAGATCGTGCGTGGCGCGGGGGGTCTCGAGGATTTTCGCACGACCCCGCAGGGTCTGTTGGTCGGCAAAGTGTTGGCGGACCGGTTGCAGTTATCCCCCGGTGATTCTTTGATTTTGCAGGCCGGGACCGAGCAGCGCCGTTATCGGGTGTCGGCGCTTTATGAGACAGGCGTGAGTGATATCGATCGCGTGCGAATTTATATGCATTTGGGGGAGGCGCGTTCGCTGCTCAAAAAAACCAGTGGCGCCTCGTTTATTCAAGTGACGCTCTTTGATCGTGACCGTGCGCCGCAAGATGCGGCGAAGATGGAGCAAGTGTTGCGGCACGGGGCCAAAGGCTGGCAGGAACGGGAAAAAACCTGGCTCGAGGTTTTCCGAGCGCTGCGCGTTTCCTCGGCGCTGACAGTTTCGACGATCATTCTCATCTCCGGACTCGGGATGTTCAATACGCTGGCGATGATCGTCATCGAAAAGACCAAGGAGATCGCGATTCTCCGGTCGATGGGCTACACGCGGAGTGATATTTCGCGGATTTTTATTTGGCTCGGCGCCATCGTCTTGGTCATGGGCACCGTGGGCGGTTGGATCATGGGGGCGGGGGTCACTTATGGCGTTTCCAAGCTGCCGATCCGCATACGCGGTATTTTCTCCGCCGATAGCTTCCAGGTTTATTGGTCAATTTGGCATTACGTCGTCGCGACGCTCACAGCTGCCGTCGTGGTTATGACGGCGGCTGTCATCCCCGCCCGCCGTGCCGCCCGCCTCGAGCCAGGGGATATCATTCGCGGCACGTCGCAATGAGGGCCGGTGGCGGAAAAGATGAAATGAGGAAAGTAGAAATAGGGAAACTTGGAGTCGGTCGTTTGTATTTAATCCAGATCGTATCCGTGCCGTCCGTGGTTAACCTTCTGCCGGCTGTTTCGTCGGGGCTTAAACTTCAACTTTACACTTAAACTATCAGCCGCGAAAGCGGCTGGTACCAAGGCGGGTGCGGAATCGTTCCAATATTCTGCTTTTGTGTTTTTTGCGCTTTTTGTGGCCAATCCTTTTGCGGAATTAAGGTTAAGTTGGTTTTAGGTTTTCTGGTTGGGGGATCCTGCCAATATCAGGGTTGATTGGCGGGCCTAAGGTCCGCTTGCTATCCCGGAAACTTGGAACCTATATGATGGCCGCGAATCCAAATTCTTGTGAGTAAATCTCTCTCATCTCCCGCCTCCCTGCTCTCTGCTCCGGCGCAGAACGCTGCCGCTGGCCTCGCTTTGCGCTGCTCGAATCTGCACCGGCATCTCGGTCAGGGCGAGGGGCGGGTGCATGTGCTGCGCGGCGTCTCGTTTGAGGCGCGGCGAGGTCATGTGACGGCGATCGTGGGCCCGTCTGGTTGTGGCAAGAGCACGCTCCTCTACTTGCTCGGTCTCCTCGACCAGCCCGATGACGGCTCGATCTGGATTAGTGATCAGCTGATGTCGAATAGCAGCGACCTCGACCGCACGGCGGCGCGGTGCGAACATATCGGCTTTGTTTTTCAGTTTCACTTTCTCATGTTGGAATTCTCCGCGCTCGACAATGTCATGATGCCCATGCGCAAGCTCGGGCGCTTGAGTGAGGCGGAGATGGTGGCCCGAGCGCGGTCGCTCTTGGCTGATGTCGGCCTCGGTGAGAAAACGCATCGCTTAGCGACGCAACTTTCTGGCGGCGAACAGCAGCGGGTCGCCGTGGCTCGGGCCTTGGCCAATCAGCCCTCGATCATTCTCGCCGATGAGCCCACGGGTAATTTGGACGTCACTAATTCCAATCTCGTATTCGATCTCTTAACGAAGTTGGCCAAGGAAAACGGCCAGGCGGTGGTTCTCGTGACGCATAATCCCGAAATCGCCCAGCGCTGTGACGAGATTAAGCCCATGCGAGACGGTCAATTCTGCTAAAACGCAATCGGCCGCGGTTCGCGGTGGGGCAGTAGGGTGGGGGCGAAGCGAGTTGGTCTGCGGCGTTCATGGGGTGGCCACAAAAGGCGCAAGAGGCGCAAAAACGAACGGGCCATTTTAACCACAAAGAACGCCCACCGACGCGAAGGGTACAGGCTTAAACCTTACACCTTATAACTATTCCCCCTCGCGGCATAGCGCATTTCTTGGCTTTGCGGGGGGTGTGGGGCGAGGGGAGTGCGCGTTTTTTCGCTCGGCTAGGGTGATTAGGGAGAAAAAAGGAGGGCTTGGTGTGGCTAATAATTGATTTCGGGGGTGTTGGGCAGGAAATTTTGTTTTACATTGGGGGAGTGGTTTCTTTTCTTTGGCCCAACTTTGAATCTTAAACACACCGTGAGCTCTGTTTGTTCGCGCCAGTCTTTTTTCGCAAAATTAGGGGGCATGATTGCTGCCGCTTGGGTAGTTCCCTCCCTGTTCGCTAAAGCTGGTTCAGCTCCGGCGACCGCGACGGTCGCCCTCCGACCCGAGCAGCGGGCGATCTCGCGTCAGGCGGGTAGTTACTAGAGGTCAACTCAGCGTCCTCAGCACACTCTACCCGGCCCATGTCTAAGATTTTCCCTAAATCAGCCAACGCTCTGCCGCTGCAGATCTTGATTTTCCTCGGCGTCCTCGGCGTAGTCGCCGCCGCTGGCATCACCTATTATGCGACCCCCGCTTATTTGCGGGTCGGCTATCAGCCGGTGCAGCCCGTCCCCTTTGATCATAGTCTCCACGCAGGTCAGTTGGGCATGGATTGCCGTTATTGCCACGCCTCGGTGGAGAAATCGGGAACGTCGAGCGTGCCTGCGGCCCAGACTTGCATGAATTGCCACAGCATCATTAAGCCAGCGAGTCCGCTGCTTGAGGTGGTGCGCAAGAGCTACGAGACGGGTGACCCCGTGCCGTGGGTGAAGATTCACCAAGCGCCTGATTACGTTTATTTTAATCATTCGGTCCACGTGAACCGCGGGGTTAGCTGCGTCGAGTGTCACGGCAAGGTGAATGAAATGACCACCGTCTATCACGCCATGCCGCATAGCATGAGCTGGTGTTTGGACTGCCATCGCAATCCCGCGCAGCGCATCCGCAATCCTGAGGATGTCTTTAATCTCAACTCGGCCCCGCTCGCCGCGCAAGGCCCCGCCGGTCTGAAGACGGCCGAGAAATTTATTCATGACTGGAAGGTTAAACCGCCGCAAAGCTGCTCCGGTTGCCATCGCTGAGCCGCCCTGTAACCAGTAATAAGAAGCCCCTAACTTTCCGACGCCACCGAACCTGATGAAGCGCCAGTTCCAACACCCTGCCTCCTCGCCCCGTGAGCTGAACGGTCCGAAATATTGGCGTAGTCTCGATGAGCTCGCTGACACTCCCGGTTTCCGCGAGCACCTTGCTCGAGAATTCCCAGAGGGCGCCTCCTCGATGGATGGAGTGGATCGTCGCCAATTCATGCGGCTGATGGCTGCTTCCTTCGCGCTCGGTGGATTGGGCTTAGCGGGCTGCCGTCGACCAGAGGCGAATATTTTGCCCTACGGCAAATCGGTCGAATTTACCGTGCCTGGTCTGCCGCTTTATTTTGCCACGGCGATGCCGCTGCGCAAATCGGCTATTCCGTTGTTGGCCGAAACTCATCAAGGCCGTCCGACCAAGGTGGAAGGCAACCCCAGCTACCTCCCGCACGGCGGCGCGAGCAGCTTGCTCGCCCAAGCCTCGGTTCTCGATCTTTACGATCCCGAGCGTGCTACCACGCACACCAAAGGCGCCGCTGAACTGAGCAATGCGCAGGTGAACGATCTCCTTGCCGCGATTAATAAAACGTACGCTGGCAGTGGCGAAGGCCTCGCATTTTTAGCCGATGAATCAGCTTCCCCGACGCGCGCGCGTCTCGTGGCCAAGCTCAAGAATATTTTCCCGCGGGCCATTTGGGCTGAATACGAGCCCGTGCAAGATGAGCCAGTTCCCGCGGCGGCGCAGGCCGCTTTTGGCGCCAACGTAAAGCCCGTCTACCGCTTCGCGGCCGCTCAGCGGATTGTCAGTCTCGATGCGGATTTTTTCCACGCTGAGGCTGGGGCGCTTTACTACGCGCGTGATTTTGCCAAGGGCCGTCGCGTCACCAAGCCGACGGATCCGATGAATCGCCTGTATGTGGTTGAGAGCGGCTTTTCGCTGACGGGCAGCATGGCGGATCATCGCCTGCGTCTTGCCAGTAGCCAGATTTTGGCGCTCACGGCGGCACTCGCGGGTAAGATTCTCGGCACCGATGCCTATGCGGCGTTGGTCCACGGGTTGGAGTTCCCGCACCAAGATAAGTGGATTGAGGAGTGCGCTAAAGATTTGCTCGAGCATCGCGGGGCCAGTCTCGTGGTTGCCGGCGCCCATCAACCTGCAGCGGTGCAGGTGCTCGCTTACGCGATCAACGCCCATCTCGGTAACATCGGACGGACGGTTGATTTTGTGGCGGTGGCGCCAGAGAGTGCCTCGTCGATGGTCGCGCTCGCCACGGCGATCAAAGCGCAATCCGTCAAGACGCTCATCGTGCTCGGTGGTAATCCCGCCTACAATGCACCGGCTGATCTCAATTTTGCTGGGCTGATCAAGGCAGTGCCGGAGGTAATTCGTTATGGTTATTATTACGATGAGACTTCTGCGCTCGCTGGGACGCACCTCGCGGCGACGCATTATTTAGAATCATGGGGCGATGCGCGGACGGTCGATGGTACCATTGTGCCGATTCAGCCGATGATCATGCCGTTGTTTAACGGCTTGTCCGAAGTTGAGTTGCTTGCGCGAGTCGCGGGAGAGGCAACCGCGGATGCTTACGCCCAGGTTTTCACCACGATCAGTCAATTGACGAGTGGCGACAGCAAGAAAGCTTTCGAGAAATTCCTGCACGATGGTTTGCTCGCCGGGTCGAGTTATCCGGTGGTGACCGTCGCCTTTGACGCCACCCGTGCGCAGGTTCTTTTGACCTCCGCCCCCGCTGGAGCGGCGCTGTCGGCGACCAATCTCGAAGTGCGTTTTGCGACTGATCACAAGATGGATGACGGCCGTTTCGCCAACAATGGTTGGTTGCAGGAATGTCCGGATCCGATGACGAAAATTTCCTGGGACAACGCAATTTTGGTCAGTCCGCGTTTGGGCAAAGAGCTCGGGATCGTTCCCGGCGGCAGCCTGTTGCAGGTTGCGCGCAAAGAAGAAGCGGAATTCGTCCAAGGCAAAGAAAACGCCTTCATTGGCGAAGTCACTTTGAACGGTCGCACCGTGCGTGGGCCGATGCATATTCAGCCCGGCTTGGCGAATTACACGATCGTGTTGCCGCTCGGTTATGGGCGGACGCATTCCGGTCACATCGGAACCGGCGCCGGCTTTAATGCCTACGCGCTGCGCGCCTCCACCGGCCTCGGCTTCGCGACGGGCGCGACGCTCCGCAAGACGGGCGAACGCATGAAGCTCGCCAACACGCAGGAGCATTGGTCGATGGAAGGTCGCGACATCGTCCGCGAAGCCAATTATCAAGGCGCGGACAGCTACACGCAAAATCCAGATTACGTGAACGGCATCGGCATGGAGTCGCATTCGCCGGCCATTCTCGGAGCGGATAAAGGCAAGTCCCCCGCGTTCATTGCGACGACAACGCCGCGCGGAAATTCACTCTACGAAACTCCTAATTTTGATGGAACGCATCAATGGGGTATGTCGATCGATCTCAACACCTGCATTGGTTGCAATGCCTGTATCATCGCCTGCCAAGCGGAGAATAATATTCCGATCGTTGGCAAGGATCAGGTCATGCGCGGTCGGGAGATGCAGTGGATTCGTCTCGATCGTTATTACTCCGACGGCAAAGCCGACGCGGAGGCCTTCGGGGCTGAAGGCAACAAGGTCCTCCCGGAGGATCCACAAGTTTCCATGCAGCCGATGACCTGTCAGCACTGCGAACTCGCGCCGTGCGAGACGGTGTGTCCGGTCAATGCGACTGTCCATGACGATGAAGGCATCAACGTGATGGCCTATAATCGCTGCATCGGTACGCGTTACTGCGCTAACAATTGTCCGTACAAAGTTCGCCGGTTTAATTTCTTCGACTTCAATAAACGCGCAACGGACCAACTTTATATGGGGCCACTCGGTACGCAGAGTGAAATGCCCGAGTTGGTGAAGATGGTGAAAAATCCTGATGTCACGGTGCGGATGCGCGGCGTGATGGAAAAGTGCACCTATTGCGTCCAGCGCGTCCAGCAGGCCAAGATCGCGCAAAAGCGCGCGGCCGGAGCAAGTGGCGACATCGAGGTGCCCGATGGCGCGGTCAAGACCGCTTGCCAACAGGTTTGCCCGGTCGAGGCCATTGTCTTCGGCAATATTAAAGATGAAAACAGCGCCGTCTCGCGCGCCAAGGCGCAGGACCGTGATTATGCGGTGCTCGGTTATCTCAACATTCGTCCGCGCACCACTTACCTGGGTAAACTGCGTAACCCCAATCCGGCGATGCCTGACTACGTCGCGCTGCCCTTGAGTCGCGTGGAATATAATCAGAAGAACGGCCATGTCGCTTCAACTGCTGGCCATGGCCATGAGGCCGCGCCCCATGCCGCTGGCCACGGAGGGCATAACTGATGAGCGCTCATTCAACTGATCACGCCGCGCAACCGGCGATTCTCGCGGAGGTTAATCCCGCCATTATTCCGCGGGCCGTGCTCGTGGAGCAGAATCGTGATTTCCATTGGATCACCGAAAAAGTTTGCGGCATCGTGGAAGGCACGACGCCCACATGGTGGTGGTGGTGCTTCGGCCTCGCGGCCGTCATCGCGTCCTTCACCGTTTCCGGACTCGTCTACCTCGTCTCCACGGGCGTGGGCGTGTGGGGCCATGCTAATCCCGTCAACTGGGCGTGGGATATCGTCAACTTCGTGTTCTGGATCGGTATCGGTCACGCTGGGACGCTCATTTCGGCGATCTTGTGTTTGTTGCGCCAAAAATGGCGGACCTCCATCAATCGGGCGGCGGAAGCCATGACGATTTTCGCCGTCGTCTGCGCGGCGATTTTTCCTGTCTTCCACGTCGGCCGCATTTGGTTCGCGGTGATGCCAGGTTGGTTGTTTCCCTTCCCAAATTCGAATGGGATCTGGCAGAATTTTCGCTCGCCGTTGGAGTGGGACGTATTCGCAGTTTCCACTTACGGCACCGTCTCTGTGCTCTTCTGGTATGTCGGTTTGATTCCTGACTTAGGCACGATGCGTGATCGCTTTACGGCCACGGGCAATATGCTCAAGGCGCGGATCTACGGATTTTTCGCCATGGGTTGGCGCGGTTCGAATCGGCATTGGAGCAATTACGAAATGGCGTACTTGGTGCTCGCCGGTATCGCGACCCCGCTGGTGCTTTCCGTGCACACGATCGTGTCGTTCGACTTCGCTGTTTCGCTGATCCCGGGCTGGCACACGACAATCTTCCCGCCGTACTTCGTGGCGGGTGCGATTTTCTCCGGCTTCGGCATGGTCATGACGCTCATGTTGCCCTTGCGCGCGGTGTACCGGCTCGAGGATTTGATCACGCAGTACCACATCGATTGCATGTGTAAGATCACTTTGGCGACCGGCACAATGGTCGGCTACGCTTACTCGATGGAGTTCTTTATCGCGTGGTATGGCTCCAATCCGTACGAGGGCTTCGCCTTCATCAATCGCGCCTTTGGTCACTATGCTTGGGCCTATTGGATCATGATCGGGTGTAACGTGATTACCCCGCAATTCTTCTGGTTCAAATCGGTCCGTGAGAACACGACGCTCGTTTGGATCCTGTCGATTTTTGTGAACGTCGGCATGTGGTTCGAGCGTTTTGTGATTATCGTAACCTCATTGGCGCGCGATTTCTTGCCATCGAGCTGGGGCTATTACTCCCCCTCGATCGTGGAGATTTTCACATTCTTCGGTACCTTTGGCGTCTTCTCTTTCTTGTTCCTCTTGTTCATTCGCTTCGTCCCCATCATGCCGATGTCGGAAGTGAAAGCGGTCATTCCCGCGGCTGATCCGCATGCGGGGCATCACCACTAAACCGCTGCGACCATGAAAAAAAATTACGGAATCGTCGCCGCTTTCGACACCACCCCCGCTTTATACCAAGCTTGCATGCAGGTGCGTGACGCGGGTTATACCCAGTGGGATTCGCTCACGCCTTTCCCCGTGCACGGCTTAGATGCCGCGATGGGCATGCGGCGTTCGCGGGTACCCCGTTTTTCACTTACTGGTGGCCTCATTGGTTTTTGCACTGGCATGTCCTTCATCTGGTGGGCTAACGCTTACGAATATCGATTGATTGTCGGTGGTAAGCCTTATTTCAGCCCGATGTTCGCCTTCCCGGTGTCCTACGAATTAACCATTCTCTTCACCGCCTTCGCGACGATCGCCGGCATGTTTTTGCTTAATCGCCTGCCGATGCATTATCATCCGGTGCTAAAAGCGCCCCAATTTGTCCGCGCCAGTGACGACCGTTTCTACATTGTGATTGAGGCGAGCGATCCAAAATTTAACCCGGCCCAGACCCGCGCCCTGCTCGAGCAGGCGGGGGGTAAGGATATTGCCGAAATCGAAGAGTAAGATGCGCTACGCCTATTACACCCTAGCTTTTGTGGTCGTGCTCCTGATTTCGGTCATGGGCTTTCGCGGACTCCGTTCCTCGCGTCCACCGATCGAAGTTTTCCCTGACATGGATCGTCAGGCGAAATACAAACCACAAGCCACGTCCAAGTTTTTCGCTGATGGCCGCGCTGATCGGCCCTTGCCCGTCGGCACGGTGCCACGCGGTCGTACGGTGAATGCGGATCCCGCATTCTTGCGCGCGGATGATTTTCGCTATGCCGGTAAAAATGCTGACGGTACTTTTGCCCGCGGCTTTCCCGGACCGGTGACGGAGACGTTGATTCGCCGCGGACAAAATCGCTACACCATTTACTGCGCGCCTTGTCACGGTGCTTTAGGTGATGGCAACGGCATCACAAAGTCCTACGGCATGGCGCTGACGCCCACCTACCATGATGATCGCCTACGCAGCATGGCGGAAGGGGAAATTTTTAACACGATCACCTACGGTAAGAATACAATGTTCCCGTACGCGGATAAACTTTCACCCGATGAACGCTGGGCGGTGGTGGCCTATGTGCGAGCGCTCCAGCGCGCGGGCCAAGCCACGGTTAATGATGTGCCCTTCGAGCAACGCGGAGGATTAAAATAACATGAGTGCCCCTACTGCACCCACAGCTTTGGCCAATAAATTTCTGACCGCGGGTATCGCGGGTCTCGCGGTCACTGCTCTAGCCTTTGGCTTTTCGGAGAATCAGCAAGCGGTCGCGCTCGCTTACTTGGTCGGCATTTCCTATTGGACCGCCGTTTGCGTCGGCATGCTGTTGTTGATCCTCATTCACCATATCGTGGATGCCGGTTGGTCGACGGTCATTCGCCGTCAATTTGAGCACGGGCTCTCGGCCTTCCTCTGGCTTTTTGTGCTCTTCTTGCCCTTGCTCATTTCGGCTTGGGTGAAACCCGGTTTAATTTGGCCCTGGATGGATCTCACCCACGCACTGCATGGTGGGCATGGCACCGTGGCGTCTGATATTCTTTATCAGAAAAAAGCCAGTTTCCTTAATGTGCGGATGTTCACGGGCATGACGCTTGGCTTCTTTGCCGTGTGGATCTGGCTTTCCGCGCGCTTGCGCAAGGCCTCCTTTTCGCAAGATGCCGATGGTGATGTGAAGTGGACTTTTATGAATCGGAAGACCGCTGCTTTCGGTATTCCGCTGACCGCCCTGGCCCTGAGCTTTGCGGCCATCTATTGGATGAAGAGTCTCGAGTACCACTGGTTCTCCACGATGTACGGGGTGTGGTTCTTCGCGAACTGCATCCGCGCTGGTTTGGCCTTCGGGGTGATGATCACCTACTGGCTATACATGCGGGGCGATTACAAAGGCATCTTTAACACGAACCAACTGCATTGTCTGGTCGCGCTCGCTTTTGCTTTCGTTGTGTTCTGGGCCTACGTGACCTTCTCCCAGTATTTCCTGATCTGGAACGCCAACGTCCCGGAGGAAACCTTTTGGTATAACATTCGTGAACACGGCGACTGGGTGTGGGTCGGCATGCTGATTTTATTTGGGCATTTCTTTTTCCCCTTCCTCTATTGGCTGTCGTATCGCCGCAAATCGACGCTCCGCGCGGCGTTGTTCATTAGCTGCTGGATTGCGGTCATTATTCTCGTCGATCTTTGCTACAACGTGCTGCCGGTCATGAAAGACGCGCACGATCAGCCGCTGCCCTTCCTCTCGCTCCATTTATTGTGGGTGCTGACCTCGGTCATCGGCGTCGGCGGAATTTGTGTAGCGGCTTATCTCCGGAGCTTCGGCACCGCGAAGATCATTCCTATTCGTGACCCACGCATTCGTGAGTCGCTCACGCACCACGAAGCTACGGCGCCAGAAACTTATCAGCTCGAGGCCCATTCATGAGCAATTCCTCTGCCTCTTTTTCTTTCCCCGCGCGGACCCCGTTGTTTACCACGGTGGTGGTGCTCGTCTGCTTTGCCGCTTTGGGCTGGCTGGCGATGAAATGTTACGTTCCCCAGGCCTATAAAGTAGATAAAGTAGAAGGCGTGCGGACGCCCGCCGATCGGGCGGCATTGCTGGCGGAGCATCACGCTAAAGAGCAAGCCGCGGCGAAAAGCTACAGCTGGGTTGAGCAAAAAACTGGCCACGTGCGTTTGCCGATCGAGCGCGCCATTGAACTCACCGTGCGCGAGCACGCGAAGCCGTAATCTTTGCCGATGAATTCCCCTGATCAACCCGTCCGCACGGAGCAAATGCAGGTCGATGCCTCAGCCAAATGGCCGGGCCTAGCCCTCTTTGGTTCGGCGCTGTTTTGGCTGCTGCTGGGCGGCACGTTGCAACTCATTGCCGCGATCCAACTGCATACCCCGACCTTTTTAGCGGAGTGTGCCTGGTTTACTTATGGTCGTCTCACCCCCGCGGCGCAAAATGCGCTGGTGTACGGTTGGGGTATCAATGCGGCCCTCGGGTTTGGGCTTTGGCTGATGGCGCGTTTGTCGGCGACGACCCTGCGCCATGGCGGTTGGTTGTTGGTGGCCATTAAATTTTGGAACACGGGGGTCGCGCTAGGCGTGTTGGGCATTCTCGGTGGCTATTCCACTTCGTTTGAACTCTTAGAGATGCCGCGCTTCGTGACACTTATCTTGCTGGTCTCTTATGCGATGATCGGGGTCTGGGCCGTCACGACGTTTAGCATTCGCAACACAGAAAATGTTTTTGCCTCGCAATGGTATCTCTTCGGCGCGGCGTTCTGGTTTCCTTGGTTGTATGCCATTGCCCAGCTGATGTTGCTGAAGGCTCCGGTGCGCGGCGTGCTGCAGCCCGTCGTTAATGCTTGGTTTGTACACGGTCTCTACGGCCTCTGGTTTGTCCCTGTGGCGTTGGCCGCGGCTTATTATTTCCTGCCGAAAATTCTCGGGAAGCCGATTGCTAATTATTATTTAGCGCCGCTCGCTTTCTGGTGGTTGGTGATTGTGACAGCGCTGGCGGGTGGCAGCCGATTGATTGGCGCGCCGGTTCCGGTGTGGATTCCAACCTTGGGCACCGTCGCCAATTTTCTGTTGGTCGTCCCGGTGGTAATTATTGGCCTCAATCTTTTTGGCACATTCTCGGGTCGTTACAGTGCTCTCTCGGGCAGCGTGACCCTGCGGTTTATTTTGCTCAGCGCGATCGCCTTCATTTTCGCATCTATACTCAATCTGGCTTTTTCGCTCCGTGGTTTTGTGGAGATCGCGCAATTCACCTTGCTGTCCGAATTGCGTGATTGGGTTGTGCTCTACGCCTGCTTCTCTTCGGCAATGTTCGGGGCGGCTTACTTTATTTTGCCGCGGTTAACCTCAGGCGCTTGGCGGTTTCCTACGCTCGTTAAAATGCATCTCGGCGCCACGCTCGTGGGGGTTGCCTTGCTGACGGTGGCTCTGGGGGTGGGTGGTTGGCAGCAAGGGCACTTGCTCGGTAGCTCCCCGGTCGCCTTCGGTGAAATCACGCAGGCCATGACCTTTTGGTTTACTCTCCGAACCGCAGGCTTCGCGGTGCTCTTGTTTGGGCATCTCGCTTTTGTGATCAATTTTGTCGGTCTCCTTTGTCCGCTGTGCACTTGCTGCAAAAAAGCGACAGCTGACGTAGGCCAAGGGTCGAGCGCGGAGGGGCACGCATGAAAAACGGTTTAAAATTATTTCTCGGGGTTTTTGCTACACTCGCCTTATCTTGGGTTGGGCTGCTGCTAACGGCGCACCAACAGATCGGCAGCCTCAGCCAATTCAAGGATCCAGTGGATGAGACGCTCTATCCGCAACCGCTGTCCGGCTTGGCCGTACAAGGCAGTATGGTTTATCAAGATCTTGGGTGCGTCAGCTGTCACACGCAGCAAGTTCGTCGCGACGGCTTTGGGGCTGATCTCGGTCGTAAATGGGGTCAGCGCGGCAGTTATGCCCGCGACTACATTCGCGATTCGGTGGTATTGATCGGTCAAAGTCGCCTAGGTCCTGATTTGCGTAATGCGGGTAACCTCGACCTCCATCCTTACGCTGACGCGGATTATTTCTATCGGCTCCTGTACGCGCCACAGTCCGTGGCACCTGGCACCAACATGCCGGCGCATGCGTTCCTGTTTGAGGTGCATGCTTTGGCTGGCCGGCAGCCTTCCGCTTACGCGATTAAAGTGCCCGGTAAATTTGGACCAGGGGCCGGGTACGAAGTGGTTCCCACGAATCGCGCGCAGTCGCTGGTGGCCTATTTGCAAAGTTTAAAGGACAGCTACGATTACCCCGTTGAACGCAGCCGTAATGCCTCAGCCGAAAAGCCCAAAGAGGGTGGACACTAAGATGAGCTCTCAGCCCGATAAAAATTTCCAACTCGAGCAGGCTAACGCCAGCGATGACAGCATCCAGCAGACGCATGCCCAATTGCTGCAGACCAAGCCGGAAAAGAAGGACGGCTATTCTTTCCTGCCGCTCGGTATTCTTGGTCTCATGTGTGCCGCTGTTTTCTTTGGGTCGATTTATCTCGCCCACAATTCAGTGCGCTTTGATCCGCTCGTTTATAGCGAATCCGCTAAGCGTGAGAAACCCGGCGCAGTCGCTAATGTCGCGCTCACCCGGGCTCAGTTGGGCAAGCGGGTTTTTGCAACGACCTGTATCGCGTGTCACCAAGCGAACGGCCTCGGCATCCCGAGCGTCTATCCTCCGCTGGCCGGATCAGAATGGGCTCTCGGTAATGAAGAGCGGATCATTCGCATCGTGCTCCACGGCCTCAATGGGCCGATTGAAGTGAAGGGTTCGGCCTATGCCAACGTGATGGCGCCCCTCGGTGAGGTGCTGAAGGACGAGCAGATCGCCAATGTCATTTCTTATGTTCGCTCCGAGTGGGGCAACGCAGCCAGCGAAGTTCAGCCGGAGTTAGTCGCCAAAGTTCGCGCGGCAACAGCCGCACGGAAAACGTACTGGACCGCCGCTGAATTGCAGCAAGTCGGCCCGTAAAAAAGGGCGGCGGTTCGGCTGAAGCCTAAGTTGAACGGCATTGCCTCCTCGGTGAGGTCAGGTCAAGTTGTGCGCCATGCCGGCTATTTTTAAAATGACCCGCCAGGTCGAGTTTGCGGAGACTGACATGGCGGGGATTGTGCACTTTGTTAATTTTTTTCGCTGGATGGAAAGCTGTGAGACCGCTTTTTATCGCTCGCTTGAATTGCCGTTGATTTCTTTTGTGCCGGGGCAGGTGGTCGGCTGGCCACGGGTCAATGTGAGCTGCACGTATCGAGCCCCGTTGCGCTTTAATGATACGGTGGAGGTAACGCTCTTCGTGAAAAAATTAGGGACGCGTTCGGTTACCTATCTTTTCCAGTTTTGTAAGGAGGGGGCCGTCGTAGCTGAAGGGGAGGTCACCGCGGTGTGTGTGGGTGCGGGTGAAAAAGGCGGGATGATTGCTCAGCCCATCCCAGCGGCGGTGCGGGCCAAATTGCAGGTGGCGCCGCCGTCAGCGTGGGGCGGCTGAGATTTTAAATTCTGTACTCGCCCCATTTTTCCGCTGGCCGATTGAGCCGGCGGCGTTGATCGTCGCCCGGTCATTATTTAATCCACTTTGTTTATGGCCCCACGCACCTGTACTTTTCATTACACGCTCAAAGATAGCCGAGGTCAGTTGATTGATACTTCGCGGGGTGGGGCGCCGATGCCATTTACTGAGGGCACCGGACAAATCATTGAAGGCTTGGAGGAGCCGCTATTGCAGATGGCAGTCGGTGAAAGGCGCGCGGTGGTCGTGGCCCCCGAGCGAGCTTATGGGCAGCCTGACCCTACCTTGGTGCAAAAAATACCCCGCGCCCAGTTGCCCGTCGGTGAGCTAAAAGTGGGTGATCAATTTCAGACCGGACCCGATCGACATGCCCCCGTGGTCACGGTGCGGGCGCTCGAAGGAGCCGATGTATTGCTCGATGCTAATCATCCGCTGGCGGGGGAGGAATTGCATTTTGAAGTGGAGCTGATCACCGCGCGCCCAGCCACACCAGAGGAGTTGCCATCAGCGACAGATTTAACCTAACGTAAAAAATCTATGAAAGTACTCGGCATTGATATCGGTGGTTCGGCTTTTAAAGGCGCCCCCGTAGACACCAAAACTGGCCGCTTGCTCGCGGAGCGGCATCGCGTGGAAGTCGACGCCCCTTGCCCCACCGCGCAAGGCCTCGCTGCCGTGCGTGAGATCGTGCAGCATTTCAATTGGAAGGGGCCGGTCGGTATTGGTTTCCCCGGAATTATCAAGGGCGACTACATTCGGGCGGTGGGCAACCTAGGCGAAAATTGGGCTTACCTGAATGGCGCGGCCCTGTTTGGTCGCGCCACTGGTGGCAAGGTGAGATTATTCAACGATGCCGATGCAGCTGGGTTGGCTGAAATGAAATTTGGGGCCGGCCGCGGGCAAAAAGGGACGGTCTTGATGTTGACCTTCGGCACCGGCATTGGCTCGGCCTTATTTTATCAGGGGCAGTTATTCCCGAATGTGGAATTAGGTTGGATCCCTTGGCGGGGCAAACCGATCGAGCGCTTCGCATCAGCTGCGGTTCGCAAGCGTCGTGACCTGAGTTGGGCGGAATGGTCCAAGCGGGTTAATTTAAGCTTGGGGGCCATGGAACGACTATTGTCTCCGGAATTAATTATCGTTGGCGGCGGCGTGAGCAAAAAATCGGACAAATGGTTTAAGTACCTCAAAGTGAACGCACGGCTCGTTCCGGCTAAAATGCTAAATGATGCGGGGATTGTCGGTGCTGCGCTCGCTTGGGAGCAGCCCCGCTAGTCGGCCTTGGTCGGTGGCGATCACCTGCGTCGATTGGACCCGGTGGTCTGCGCTAGACCACCTATCCGACTCTGGCGGCCGTTCATCAAAACAGGCTGCAACTTTACCCTCTTATCAGGTGTTTTCTCCCTAGCGTTTGGCTTCCACGCAATCCGCTAAACTCCCTCGGGATCCCTCTTTAAATCATTCACTTCTATGTCTGCACCGCTTCCTTCCACTTCAGCAAACTCTGCTGGTCCTCTTAAAAAGAAATCTCAGCGTACGCTTTTCATTATCCTTGGGGGTGTGGTCGTCCTCTTGATCATTGCCGCGGTCGTTGCGGCTAAACGCCAGGGGGAGAAGGCCACTCCTGTTACAGTTGAAAAAGCGGTCGTCCGGACGATTACGCATCTGGTCACGGCGACGGGAAAAGTACAGCCCGAGGTCGAGGTGAAAATTTCACCCGAAGTGGCCGGCGAATTGATTGAAATTCCGGTGATTGAGGGCCAGAGCGTCAAGAAGGGCGACCTCTTGGTGCGGATTAAACCTGATTTTTACCAAGCGGCGCTTGAGCAACAAGAGGCTTCCCTCGCATCTGCTAAGGCGACCAGCGTGCTGAGTCGGGCCCGTCTGACGAAGGCTGAGCACGATTTTAAGCAAGCCGAAGAACTCTACAGCAAGCAGCTCGTATCGAATGCTGATTTTGTGGCGGCTACCGCCAATCTGGATGTAGCCAAGGCGGACTTTGATTCTTCGTTGGCGCAGATTCGCCGCACGGAAGGCTCCGTGACCCAATCGCGTGATTCGTTGGCTAAAACCACCATCTACTCACCCGTCGCGGGCAGCATTAGTTCTCTCAGTAGTGAAGTAGGCGAGCGCGTTGTGGGCACCGGCTCCTTTGCCGGCACAGAAATCATGCGCCTCGCGAATCTCGATAATATGGAAGTCCGCGTGAAGGTGAATGAGAACGATATTATCAACGTTAAGTTAGGCGATCATACGATCGTGACCGTAGACGCTTTTCCTGGCCGAAAATTTGCAGGCGTAGTCAATGAGATCAGCAGTTCCGCCATTACCATTGGGGCACAATCCGCCGCGACTTCGGCTTCAGATGAGGTCACTAATTTTCTCGTTAAGATTAGCATTAAAGCGCCCGGTGCGCAGTTGCGTCCAGGCATGAGTGCGACGGTGGATATTGAAACGCAGACCGTCGCCAATGTGGTGTCGGTACCGATTCAGAGCGTCACGGTGCGGGCCGCGGGCGGTAAGACGAGTGAAGAGCTGCAGCTTGCCAAAGCGAAGGAGGCCAAGGAGCGGTCGGGTAATGATCTGGAAGTGGCCAATGAGCGTGATGACGCCCGCCGCAGTCGCGAGCAATTGGAGCGCGTGGTGTTCATTAAGACGGGTGACACAGTCAAACAGCACAAAGTTGAGACAGGGATCGCGGATAATACCTCGATTGAAATTAAAAGTGGGGTAAAAGCCGGCGATGAGGTGGTGGCCGGCAGTTATGCGGCCATTAGTCGCAAACTAAAGGATGGCAGCAAGGTCATGATCGAGAAGCCCAAGAAAGAGGAAACCAAGTAAAGGCGGTGGTGACTGGATCGTGGATTGACCGCGACCAGCTGACCGCCGGCCACTTTATCCCATGAGTTCTTCGCTTAATTCAGTGAATACTTCTTCAGCAGGTTCCCTTTCGGGTACTGCTCAGCGCAGCTATCGTGAGCCCGGTCCGATTGTAATCGAGATCGAGGAGGTCACTAAACTTTACAAAATGGGCGAAGAGATTGTGCATGCATTGCGCGGCGTCGCCTTGACCGTGCGGCGCAACGAGTACCTCGCCATCATGGGGCCATCGGGCAGTGGGAAATCCACGATGATGAATATGCTGGGCTGTCTCGATACCCCCACGAGCGGGCATTATCATTTTACGGGGAAAGATGTTTCGCTGATGAGCGATGATGAATTGGCGGATATTCGTAATCGAGAAATCGGTTTTGTTTTTCAAACCTTCAATCTGTTGCCGCGGTCGAGTTCATTGCAAAATGTGGAACTGCCACTCATTTATGCCGGCTTGTCGCCAACGGCGCGCCGCGAGAAGGCGAGTCAAACCCTACGGGCAGTCGGCCTCGGAGATCGGATGAGCCACAAACCCAATGAGTTGTCGGGTGGGCAACGCCAACGCGTAGCCATTGCCCGAGCCCTGGTGAATAATCCCTCAATTATTTTAGCTGATGAACCTACTGGCAATCTCGACTCTAAAACCGGCGAAGAGATTATGCAGTTGCTCGAGGAATTATATGCGCTCGGCAATACGATTATTGTCGTGACCCATGAAGAGGATATTGCCCGCCACGCTCGCCGCATTGTGCGCCTGCGCGATGGCTTGATCGAGAGCGACTTACGACAGAGTTAAGGCAAAATATAATGCAGCGTTTCTACAACGAGTTCATTGAATCCTGCCGGATTGCGCTCGCGCAGATTCAGGCGAACAAGATGCGTTCGGTGCTGACGGCCTTGGGGGTGATTATTGGAATCGTAGCGGTGACCTTGATGGGCACGGCGATTCGCGGGATCGATACCGGTTTTCAAAATAGTTTAGCTATGTTGGGCGAAGATGTGCTCTACGTGCAAAAATGGCCGTGGGGGCCAGTTGAGGATTGGTGGAATTATAATAACCGGCCCAATTTGGTGCCAGCTGATGCCGATAAATTAAATCGGATTATCGCAGCGACGCCGGGCAGTTTACTGGAAATTGCGGTCCCGGTCGTGGGGCGGGGTTCGCCGGTTAAATTTGAAGATAATAAAGTAAACAATGTGTTCACGCTCGGAACCACGGCCGACTATGCGCGAATTAACAGTGTCGAGTACCAGGAGGGGCGGCTTTTTAATGAGAGTGAAGCTGGTGTAGGTCGGGAGGTCTGCGTTTTAGGTTACGACGTGGCAGAAGCCCTTTTTCCGGGTCGCCCTCCGCTCGACCAAATGGTGCGCATCGGCGGGCATCCCTTTCTCGTCGTCGGCGTATTTGCCAAGCAGGGAGAATTTCTCGGACTCTTTAGTTTTGATAATCAAGTGGTCCTGCCGCTCAGCGCTTTTCAGAAATATTTTACCACGCGACGCGGCGCTGAACTGCGGGTGAAGGCTAAGGACAAAAACCAACTCGCCGCCGCGAAAGAAGAGCTAACGGGGGCCATGCGGCGCGTGCGGGGGCAATTGCCGGGCGAACGGGATAATTTTAATATCAACGAGCAGCAGGCTTTTAAGGCTCAGCTTGAACCGGTGAAATCGGGCATCGCCATTGCTGGATTATTTATCACCGGGCTCGCGCTCTTCGTTGGCGCCATTGGGATTATGAATATTACTTTTGTGAGCGTGAAGGAGCGCACCAAAGAGATTGGCACACGCAAAGCTTTGGGGGCACGGCGCCGAAGTATTTTGATGCAATTTTTAATTGAAGCCGTCGCGATTTGCTTGATCGGTGGGATTGTCGGCATGGTGATTTCCTACGGCTTGTTCATGATCATCCAGCAGGTCGCGCCAAATTTTCCGGTAGCATTTTCACCCGATTTGGTGGCGGTTAGTATGCTGGTATCCGTCATTACGGGAATCGTTTCTGGTTTTCTGCCAGCCTATGGAGCCTCACGGCTCGATCCGGTCGTCGCGCTGCGTTATGAATAAGATGTCCTTTTTAGAAATTGTCCGGATGGCCCTCGGCTCGCTCGGGGTGAATAAGCTGCGCTCCTTTCTGACGATGTCGGGCATTACCATCGGGGTATTTTCAATTATTGGCGTTATGACCGCCGTCTCGGCGCTGCGGAGTTCTATTGAGACGGGAATCAGCTTTCTCGGCACCAATATATTTCAATTTGGGAAATTTCCGGTGACGGGTGGTGGCGACGGTTCGCAGCGTCGCCGGTATCAATTGCGTCGCGATATCACCCTTGCGCAGGCGATGCGTTATCAACAACTCATGGCGGGCAATCCCGAAGTGATTTGCCTCAAGGCTTTCGACCAAGAAGGCAATAGTCAGGCCGTCTATAATGGCCGCAAAACCACGCCGGGGCTATCGTTTGGCGGAACGAACGAGCATTTTCTTGCCGCTAACCAATTTTCGATTGAGCAGGGCCGTAATTTTACCACGGACGACATTGAACTAGCGCGGCCAGTTATTTTAATTGGGCAGGGAATTCTGAAGAAACTTTTCCTCTCCGAGAGTCCTTTGGGTAAAATTATTAAGATCAAGGATCGGACGTATACGGTCATCGGCACCTTCGCCGAAAAAGGAACCCAGTTTGGTAAAAGCCAAGATGACATTGGCGTCGTGCCATTGACGCGCTTCTTGAACGACTTTGGCAGCGAGCGCGTCACCATAAATATCGCGACGCAAGCTCCCAGTCAGCTCGCTTATAATGAAACGATTGAGCGCGCCATTACGGCGATGCGCGTTGTGCGGGGGCTGAAGCCGGAGCAAGAAAATGACTTTGAGCTTTATTCCAACGATTCATTGATTGCGACGTTCGCTAAGGTCGCGGATGCGATCGCTGCCGGTTCTTTTGTCATCAGTGGAATCGCGCTGCTCGCGGCTGGGGTTGGCATTATGAATATTATGTTAGTCAGTGTGACGGAGCGCACGAAAGAGATCGGCATCCGCAAATCGATCGGCGCGCGAAAGAAAAATATTCTTATTCAGTTTTTGCTCGAGGCAGTAGCCATTTCACTCGCGGGTGGGGTCATGGGTATTTTGCTCGGGGTTGCGGGCGGGAATGGCTTGGCCGTGATGCTTAATGCCTCGGTAATTTTCCCTTGGAACTGGGCTGCCATCGGCTTGCTGGTCTGTTCGGGTATTGGCGTAGGCTTTGGCTTTTACCCAGCCTGGAAAGCCGCCTCGCTTGATCCGATTGAGGCCTTGCGCTACGAGTGACCCGCCACCGCGGGCTTACGATTTCGGCTCAAAACGACTCGCTGCTCGATTTTTGGTCACGGTGTGAGCGGGGGCGACCTGGCCATTCATGGCAATGTACACTCCCGGGGGCAGGACTTGCAGCGCGCCGATCGCGCAACCGAGATTGAAGACGGCGTCACTTTGTCGAAATCGCGCGGGCTGCATTGAACCCGTAAAGACGATCACCTTGTCGGGGAAGCCGGTGAGCAGCGCGGCCGTGGCGGTCATGGTATCAGTGCCGTGCGTGATGAGAATGAGTTTTTCTGGTGAGGCCTCGACCCGCGCGCGGATGAGGGCACGATCTTCATCAGTCATCGCGAGGCTGTCTTTTTGCAGGACGGACTCGACGACGAAATCGAAAGTGATGTTTGATTCCCGGAAGACGAGGCCGACTTGCGGCTCGCCGATTTCATAGGTGCTGGCGGCATCGAAATAAACTTTATCAATTGTCCCGCCGGTAGAGATAACGCGCAGTCGCATATGGGATAATGGCTGGGTTGGCCCAAGAAGTTCAATCCGGATTAATCCTCAATTCCGCCGTAAGCTTATTCACAAAAAGCGCAGAAGGCGCAGAATCGACCAAGGCAGCCGGGGAAAAGATGAAAGTGGGAAATTAGAAAATCGGAAAACTCGGAGTCGGACCGATGACCTCTGACCTCTCACCTCTGACCTTTCGCCTTTCGCCTCTCACCTCTCGCATCGAGCCTACGATCAGCCACAAAAAGCGCAGAAGGCGCAAAATCGACCAATGCAGCGGGGGAAAAGATGAAAGTGGGAAAATAGAAAATCGGAAAACTCGGAGCCGGATCGCTCAAGACATTTTTGACCACGGATGGGATCAGGATGGGACCAAGACATCCGTCTTTTGCATTTAATCCAGATCGGATCCGTGGAATCCGTGGTTAAAATTGGTTCGGATCATACCAAGACAGCGGCGGAAAAGATGAAAATGAGGAAAGTAGAAAATCGGGAAACTCGGAGTCGGACCGATAACCCATGACCTATGACCCATAACCTCTAGCCTCTCACCTCTGACCTTTCGCCTTTCGCCTCTCACCTCTCGCCTCAAGCCTACGATCAGCCACAAAAAGCGCAGAATGGACCAAGGCATTTTGACCACGAAGGGCACGAAGTGACGCGAAGGGTTTGGACTTAAACCTTACAACTTAGCCCCTAAACCCGCGTTGGTGCAGGTTCTTTGCGGGTCTATTTGTGGAACGAAGTGACGATCAGGTCACCTTTTTCTTGTGTATGGTTAGACGGCAGTTTTTACCATTGGGGGTGAAGTATATTTTCGTCACCGGCGGGGTTGTTTCTTCTTTGGGCAAAGGGCTCACGGCGGGGGCGCTCGGCGCCTTACTTGAGATGCGCGGCCTCAAGGTGCGCATTCAGAAATTTGACCCTTATCTCAATGTCGATCCGGGCACGATGAGCCCGTTTCAGCACGGCGAGGTCTATGTCCTCGACGATGGCGCCGAAACCGACCTCGACCTCGGGCACTACGAGCGCTTCACATCCGGCCAGCTTTCGCGGCAAAATAGTCTATCCTCCGGCCAGATTTATGAGGCGGTTATCGCGAAGGAACGGCGCGGCGATTATCTTGGCAAGACCGTGCAAGTGATTCCGCACGTCACGAACGAAATTAAGAAACGCATCTACGGTGGCGGGAAGGGGGTCGATGTTTTGATCACCGAGATCGGCGGGACTACGGGCGATATCGAGGGATTGCCCTTCCTTGAGGCCATGCGGCAGTTCGCCCTCGAGGTGGGTCCGCGGGATTGCGTGTTCATTCACGTTACACTGATTCCTTTTCTGAAGGCCGCTGGGGAACTAAAGACCAAGCCGACTCAACAGAGCGTCGCCAAATTACGCGAGATCGGCATTCAACCGCATATTCTCTGCTGCCGTTGCGATCATCCCATGACGCCGGAGATGCGGGAAAAATTGAGCATGTTCTGCAACGTTCCCGCCAAGGCGGTCATCGAGGAACTGGATGTCGAGCATTCGATCTACGAATTGCCGCTGATGCTACAAAAGGAAGGGCTCGATCAGTTAGTCGTCAATCAACTGGGCCTCAAGGCGCGCGCCAATCCCAAGAATATCTGGGCCGAGGTCGTGCGGCGCATCAAGTCGCCTAAGCACGAAGTAAAAATCGGGGTGGTCGGCAAATACATTGAATTACAGGACGCTTATAAATCGGTTTACGAATCATTGAGTCACGCTGGCATTGCGAATCACAGCCGGGTGAAAATCATTCGCATCGATGCGGAAAATTTAGAAACTAAGGCCGGTCTCGCGCGGCTTAAGTTGCTCGATGGTATTTTGGTCCCTGGCGGTTTTGGCGACCGCGGCATTGAGGGCAAGATTGCGGCGGCTCGTTACGCCCGCGAAAAAAAGATCCCTTATTTCGGCCTCTGCCTGGGTATGCAGGTCGCGGTCATTGATTATACCCGCAATGTGCTGCGGCTGAAGCATGCTAATTCAGTCGAATTTGATGTGGCCACGCCGCACCCGGTCATCGCGTTAATGGATGAGCAGCGGCATGTGGTTTTGAAGGGCGGCACCATGCGCTTGGGCGCCTATGAGTGTAAGCTCAAATCCGGGACACTCGCGCGCAAAGCTTACGGCCAAGAATTTATTTCTGAGCGTCACCGTCATCGTTTTGAAGTGAACAACGATTACGTGACACGACTCGAAAAAGCGGGCCTCGTGATCAGCGGCTGGAACCCCAAGCGCGGCTTGGTGGAAATTGTGGAAATCAAGAATCATCCTTGGTTCCTCGGCGTACAGTGTCATCCAGAATTTAAGTCTAAACCCAATCAAGCGCATCCGCTCTTCGCCGCTTTCATTGCCGCCGCGATCAAGCAGCAGAAAAAAGGCTAGGGTGGGTGGGGTGGGTGCTGTGATGGAATGAACACCTAGGGGTTACGCGCTGCGAAGAATCGGCTCGTCGGGAACGCCTCGCTCGCTCATTCTGCTGACCAACGCCCCATGCTCTTCAACTCCAAGAAACTGCTCCTGATTGCCGGTCCGTGCTCACTGGAAAATGAAAAGGTCTGTCGCGCTGCGGCCACCACCCTCACGAAGCTCGCGAAGAAACACCCGGAGCTGACGATTATTTTTAAAGGGTCCTTCGATAAAGCCAACCGGACCTCGTTGGGCAATGAGCGGGGCCCCGGGATCGATGAAGGGCTCGCGCTGCTGGCCTTGATGAAAAAAGATTATGGCTTTCCGGTGCTCACCGATTTTCACGAGCGGCAGCAAGCGGTCGCCGTCGGGCAGGTATGTGACGTGCTGCAGATCCCCGCATTTCTTTGTCGGCAAACTGACTTGTTGCTGGCGGCGGCAGCGACGGGCCGAGTCGTTAATGTTAAGAAAGGCCAATTTCTTTCGCCGTCGGAAATGGAATTTGTCGTTAGCAAACTCCGGCAAGGCGCGGCCAAGGAAATTTGGCAGACCGAGCGTGGCACCACGTTTGGTTATCAAAATCTCGTCGTCGATATGCGCTCCTTTGGGCAAATGAAGGCGCTTGGAACACCGGTGATATTCGATGCGACGCACAGCGTGCAACAGCCCGGAGCCGCGGGCGGCAAAACCGGCGGACGTCGGGAATTCGTGCCGCCGCTGGCTCGCGCGGCCTTAGCGGCTGGCGCCGACGGACTTTTTATCGAAACGCATCCGCAACCGGAGCGGGCAATCTCGGACGGGCCCAATCAAATTCCGACGGCAGAATTGCCTGCCCTCATCGCCTCCTGCCTAGCCGTGTGGCGCGCCGTCCGGGAATAGTTTTAAGGGGTAAATCTGGATACGCTGGGGCTGGGTCAGAGGTGAGAGCACAGAGGTGAGAGGCTAGAGGTGAAAGGCTAGAGGTTATGGGTCATAGGTCATGGGTTATCGGTCCGACTCCGAGTTTCCCGATTTTCTACTTTCCTCATTTCATCTTTTCCGCCGATGTCTTGGTATGATCCGAACCAATTTTAACCACGGATTCCACGGATCCGATCTGGATTAAATGCAAAAGACAGATGTCTTGGTCCCATCCTGCCTCCCATCCTGATCCCATCCGTGGTCAAAAATGTCTCGGTATGATCCGAACCAATTTAACCACGGACGGCACGGATACGATCTGGATTAAAGACCAATTCCGAGTTTCCCGATTTTCCACTTTCCCGCTTTCATCTTTTCCCTCCGCCCTGCCTTGGTCGATTTTTGTGTTTCTGGTGTTTTTTGTGGCTGATCGTAGGCTCGAGGCGAGAGGTGAGAGGCGAAAGGTCAGAGGTGAGAGGTCAGAGGTCATCGGGCCGACTCCGAGTTTCCCAATTTTCTACTTTCTCACTTTCATCTTTTCCGCCGCTGGCTCACGCAAAAATTAAGGATTATTTCTGTAGCTCGTGGCTTAAAATACTTAACGCGTAAATGGCGGCAGTGTCACTGCGCAGGACGAGCGGCCCTAAGGTGATCGGCAGGAAGCCGTGGGTGATAGCTTGAGTCATTTCGCTCGGAGAAAAATCTCCTTCGGGTCCAATGAGCCACAGCACGCGTCGTGGGCGGGTGCCCTGGCGCAATTGATACTGGTGGAGGACGTCGGGTAGGGGAGTGGCGCCGGCGTGCAAGCTTGCGATGAGTTTGAGGTCAAAATCTTGGGCGGTGCTCAGCCAGCTGCTTAAATTTTGCACCGAGGTTATTTCCGGCAGCCAAGGGTTGCCGCATTGCTTGGCGGCCTCGATCGCGGTGGTGCGCCATTTCTCTACTTTTTTCTCGGCGCGCTCACCATCGAGTTGGACTTGAGTGCGTTCGCTGAGCAGGGGGATGATCTGCGCGGCGCCGACTTCCGTCGCTTGGCGGACGATATCGTCCATCGTGGCTCCCTTGGGCAGCACTTGCGCGAGCGTCAGGGCCGCGGGGCGTGCGGCCGCAGTCGTGGATTTTTTGACACGCAGAACTGCGGCCGATTTGCTGGCCTCGATACATTCAGTGATCCACTCGCGGCCGCGACCATCAAAGACCACCACGGGATCGCCGCGGCCGCAGCGGTTGACCGTGATCAAATGATGGCTCTCCTCGGCGGGAAGGCAAATTTCCACCGGCTCACTCTCAGGCGGCCGGCAATAAGCGCGGAAGTCAGGCATGCCGAGAGAGCTTCATAGATAATCGGCGAGGGTCAACCGTCTGCCGCGGGGGTGATATAAAACGATGTTTACTTTGCGGGGGCAGTGGGTTTCTTTCGCGGTCTGAGACGCCCGGGTGGCGGAATTGGCAGACGCAGTAGACTCAAAATCTACCGACGCAAGTCTTGTGGGTTCGACCCCCACCCCGGGTACCAGTTGAGGGCAGGCGCGACCAGCTTCAGTCTGAAGCGGTTAGCGGGGAAGCGGCGCGGGTGGGGGAGACGCAGATCGCGGGGTGGTCACGATCTTCGGTTCAGTGCCAGCGTTGGAGCTCGATGATGTTGCCCTCGGGATCGGTCATGTAGATCACGGTCAGTTTTCCCGCGCCCGGAATATCCAACGTCACGAGTTGGCCGATGTCACGT
>CAIOCT010000029.1 GCA_903856725.1 uncultured Verrucomicrobiota bacterium | reverse complement strand
GCGGTAATAAGTTTTGCCCAGGCGCGATCGTTGGTGGGACGCGCGGCGAACTCTCTCAGCGTTTGCTCGAGCAGCCAGAGACCAATCACGTTGGTCAGTGGACGATAGCGACCATCCCCAATGCGTTCGTTAGAAATTCGCGCAGCGAGCGCACCTGAGCCGAGCACCGGTGTATCGCTCTCAAAGCCCACCAGTGACCACGTGCCAGAGCTGATATAAAGATCCCCGCCCGCCGGATTGGCGGGCATCGCATCGTAGGCGCAGGCCGTGTCGTGACCGGGCACGGCAACGACTTTTACCCCAGCTAATTCGCGAAGGCCGGTGACCGGTCCGAGCACGGTATTCGCCAGGATAGGTGGCGTGAACCACGTCGCGGGCAGATGAAAATGATCTAGCGTAGCACGCGACCAATCCGTCCCGTGCACGTCGAGCAACTGCGTGGTGCTGGCAAAAGAAATCTCGTTCGTCATTTTGCCTGACAAGAGATAATTAAAATAATCGGGCAGGAACAAACAGCGGGTGGCGAGATCCGTCACCGCGGGACACTGAGCTACGGTTTCCGCTAACTGTAAACTCGAGTTATAAAAAACATTGGGAATACCCGTCGCCGCGTAAATGCGCTCCAGTGCGGCGCGGGTGTTCGCCAAGCGCTGCAGCCCGGGTTGCGTCCGGGCATCGCGGTACGCGTGGGTTGGAAAAACCATTCGCCCAGCGTCATTCACTAAAACGTAATCGACGCCCCACGTGTCCACGCCCACGGAAACCAATTGGGGGAAGCGGCGCTTGGCCTCGCGCAAGCCTTGACTGATCTGCGTCCAAAGGCCGGGCAGATCCCAGTAATCGTGTCCGCCAATCGAGCGAAACTGATTGGGGAAACGATGTACTTCCGTCAGTGTGAGCTTATTTTTTGCCCACGTTCCGACGATCACGCGACCACTGGTCGCGCCGAGATCTACCGCTGCACAATGGATAGTTTTCATGATGGCGAGGGAGGCAAAGCGATCAGGTTTACTCAGCGTAAGAACGCCTCGTGGAGCCCGCCGTCAACGGGAAGAATTTGTCCCGTAGTCTTGCTTAGTCGTGAGGAGACAAGGAGGAAGTAGGCCTCTGCTTGATCAGCGGGCGTGATCGGCGATTTCGTCAGCGTGCGATCCGCATAGAATTGCGCGAGTTTGGTGACGAGCGATTCCGTGGCTTCACTCTCTTGGTACGGAATATTATATTTCGCCAGCGAACCGATCACGCGGTCCCGAGGGAACATAGCACTTCCCTGCACCACGGTGGCCGGCGCCACGCCGTTGACGCGCACCAGCGGGGCGAGTTCTAACGCAAGTTCGCGCACCAAGTGATTAGCGGCCGCCTTAGAGGTATCATAGGCCACGGAACCTTTTTTAGCGACCGCGGCATTGGCCGAAGTTGTCAACACGAGGTTACCGCGGAGCCCTTGTTCTTTCCAAGTCTTGAACGCTTCATCCCCAACGATGTAGCTACCCGTAACGTTCACGCCGAAGGTGAAAGCCCATTTATCATCGGGGATGTGACCGGTGGTATCGCTTGGCCAGAACACGCCGGCGGTGACGCAGATGGAATCAAAACCGCCGTAAGCTAAGGCGACATCATCGAGCATAGCGCGAACGCTGGCCCGATCGATGACGTTGGCGGCAAGACCGAGGGCTGGGCCGCAGGCCGATAAGCCGCTGCCGGCGACGCCGATACCCATGCCGTATTTGTCAGTAATTTCTTTAGCGGTAGCCTGCGCGGTCTCGAGCTTGAGATCGACGCACACAATTTGCGCACCGTCTTTCACGAGGCGATGGGCGGTTTCCTTGCCGATGCCGGAGCCTGCGCCGATCACGAGGATCACCTGCCGCGCGAGTTCCTTCTCGGCAGGCATGCGCTTCAATTTGGCTTCTTCGAGCAGCCAATATTCGATATCAAAAGCCTCCTGCTGCGGCAGGGCGATGTAGGTATCAATCGCTTCGGCCCCGCGCATCACTTCCACGGCACAGTTATAAAATTCTGCAGTTACCCGCGACTCTGATTTATCTTTGCCCCAGGCGATCATGCCAAGACCGGGGATGAGCACGACGGTCGGATTGGGGTCGCGCATGGCCGGCGAGTTGGCGTGCTTACATTTGGCATAGTACGCCGCGTAATCCTGGCGGTAGGCTTGTAAGCGGGCCGTGAGTTTTTGCTTCAAGGCGGCGCCGTCCTCCGTCTGGGGATTCCAATCCACGTAGAGTGGTTTAATTTTTGTGCGCAGGAAATGATCCGGGCAACTTGTGCCGAGTTCCGCTAAGCGAGCGGCGTCGCGGGAATTCACAAAGCGCAGAATCTTCTCGTCGTCCTGCACCGTCCCGATGAAGCGCTTCTGCTGTGAAATTTGACCGCGCAGCCAAGGTAAAATTGCCGCAAACGCCGCGCGCCGTTTGGATTCCTCGAGGGTCGTGTATTTCTGGCCACCAAAGACGGTCGCATCCCCGCCCTTCGCGGCATATTTCGTCTCGATGAAAGCCGAGGCGCGCTCGATGCAATCGAGGGTATAAATATAACAAGCCTTCTCCGCATTATCCCACGAGATGAAGCCATGCTGGCCCATCATGATGGATTTAATTTTGGGATTTTTACGCACGATTTCCTGCATGGCCAAGCCGAGCTCAAAGCCAGGCCGCATCCACGGCACATAGGCCATTTCGCCGCCAAAAATCTGCTGGGTTAATTTTTCGCAATTCGCCGAAGCCGCGATTGAGATAATCGCATTGGGGTGCATGTGATCGACATGCTGGCTTGGGATAAAAGCGTGGAGCGGGGTGTCGATCGAAGAGGGCCGAGGATTTAAGTTAAAGGTGGTATGATTATACATCCCGACCATGTCATCTTCCGCGGGGGTTTTGAGACCCTTCTTCGGTTGCGCGGCGTAGAGGGGTTGGAGATCCAGCAACTTTTGCTGATACAACGAGGAGAAATTCTCGCGGGTGCTGGTGCGGAGGTCACCCCCGGAGCCTTTGACCCACAATACTTCGGTCGGCTGGCCGGAGAGCGGATCTTTTTCGGTCAATTTCGCCGAGGTATTGCCGCCGCCGGTATTGGTGATCCGCTGATCGCGGCCCAACAGGTTAGAGCGGTAGATCAAGCGACCGACCGGATCGAGCGATGCGGCGTGCGCATCATCCCAGAGATAATTGACGAATTTGTAGGTAGGCATGGTAGTAATTTTTTAAGTTAACGAAGACCGAGCATTTTTTCGCGATAAAGTTCATCGGGGCGTCCGGCGATCCGGGCGGCCACCGCGGCAGAAAGGAATCGGGGCGAACCGAGGGCTTGCGCGCCCGTATAAATTTCGGCGGCCTTCACCGCCATCAACGTCACCGCTAGCACCGCCGCCGGCGTCGCGCCCAGCGCAATCAAACCGTGATTTTCGAGCAGGATAGCCCGAGGCGGCCGCGCTAAACGCTTGATGTAAGCGAGGACGGCCCGCCGAATCGCCTGGGCCAATTTCAGGCCGGGATCAACGTAGGGCACGAGGACGAATTCCGCCCCGCAGCAAACGATCTCATCGGGACACAAGCGCCGCGTAGCAAAAGTCCGCGCGTGCGGAGTGCACAAAATTTTATTCACCATCACCGGATGAGTGTGTCCCACGAAATTAACGCCCGGCAGGGTCAGCAACCACGCGTGAAACATCGCCTCGACCGAAGGCTTTTTCGCGGACGGATCAACCCGGGCGGCGAGAAGCGCGGCATCAACCGCGGCATCAGAAATTTTTTGTACATCCAACAAGGCGACCAACTCGGCCAGTCGGCAAACGGTGAGACCCGCCGCGGTAAGCGTGCCGAGATGCGACCCGCTGGCCTTGACCACAAAGGTATCAGCCGAGAGACGGGCGGAGGTGTTGCCTTCGCCTAAAATAGCGAGGGCCCGGTCCTCGCGACCCAATTGGTGCGAGAGGTCGAGTAGCTGGCTGGTTAAATTGGAGGGGGTAGATTTTTTCACAAAATATTAAGCGTGGAGATATTTATTAGCCGGCAGCCGGATGCCAGCTGCGACTAACTGAGAGGCGGAAGCGTCGGTGATGAGAGCGGACAGTTGGCGCCAAGTAGCGACGCGGTGCGGGGTAGCGCGACCGAGCTTGGAGGCATCGAGACAAAAACAAACGCGCTGAGCTTGGGGGAGCAACGCGCGCTGAAAACCGGCGATATGCTCGTGGGAATTGCTAATGCCCGCGGCGTCCATCCCCTCGCCTGCCAGAAATGCGGCGTCAAAAGACCAATCGCCCAAGGCCTTGATGGCTTGCGCGCCCATGAGGGCTGCTTGGCGGTTTAGAAACATTCCACCAAGCACATGGAGCTCCACGCCAGTGGCGCCGCCCAAGACGGTGGCGGCGGCTAAGCTATTAGTGACAACCGCCAAGCGCGTCAGATCGCGGCGATGGGTCAGAGCTCGCGCGACCGCTTCAATCGTCGTGCCCGCATCGAGAAAAATCGTTCCTGTCCGCGGGATTTGCGCCACGGCACACTCGGCGATGCGCGCCTTCGCTGGTCGCGCGCGGCCGGAGCGTTCCGTGACGGAAGCAAATGAACTATTATAATCAGCCAACGCCCCACCGTAAGTCCGCGTGATGTGCCCATTGGCTTCCACCGCGACCAGATCGCGTCGCACGGTGGCTTCCGAGACCGCGAGGCGGCGACAAATCTCGGCCACCGGCAAGAAACCATCGCGCCGAATCAAGCGACGAAGCTCCTCCCGACGTAAATCCACGAGTTCTTGCGGCACACGCATGGTCACGACGGAAGAATTTTATATGATTGGGGTCAATCATATAAAATCCAAGCGACGGCGCGCGGTGCGAATTTAAGTTTTAAGATTAAGAGCGGACTGGGTTGCCGATTTCGAACCGGCCACAAAAAGCGCAGAAGGCGCAAAATCGATCTAGGCAGGGGCGGAAAAGATGAAAATCTGGAAAGGAGAAATTGTGAAACGGAGATCCGGATCGACCAAGGCATTTTTAACCGCGAAGGGCGCGAAGTGACGCGAAGGTTCGGAAAAGATGCCTTGGTCGATCCGATCCGAACTTAAACTTTAACCACCCCGAGCCGCTCGATGCGGACCGCGGTGATTTTATATTCAGGGGTCTTGGTGTAGCGGTCGCGGTGGGCCGTTGTGATATGATTCAGGAGCACTCGCGTGGAGTGAAATGTGGTGTAAACTTCTCCCGGCTTCACGTGCGTGCTGAGTTGGACCGGCACTTCCGCGGAGCCCTGCGCACTGACGAGGCGGATCGTTTCGCCGTCAGTCAAACCGAGGCGCGCTCCATCGACAGGTGAGAGCTGGAGATAATCCGTCGGGTGCAGGCGATCGTTGGGCGTGCGGGCGGTTTGGGTGGCCGCATTGTATTGGTACAAATTGCGTCCGGTGGTGAGCAGGAACGGATAGTCGGGGGTTGTGAGAACGGGTGGCGCCACATACTCGATGCGCCGGAGAGCGGTGGTGTGGCCGTGGGTGAAATGCTCCGCATGGAGAATAGCTAAGCCCGGGTCTGTTTCGTCGAGACACGGCCATTGCAAGCCACCGAGCGCATCGAGGCGCGCGTAACTAATCCCCGCCCCTTCCGGCCAGAGGGAACGCACTTCGTCCCAAATTTCTTCCGCGGAGCGATAGCCAAATTGCTCGCCGCGGCCCATGGTATGCGCGATGGCGCAGATAATTTCCCAATCGGAGCGCGCCTCGCCTTGCGGCAAGGCTGCTCGCCGCACGCGTTGCAGTCGGCGCTCACCATTCATAAAGGTCCCGTCTTTTTCAAAGGACGAGGCCGCGGGTAAAAATACATCGGCAAATTCCTTCGCCGTTTCGTTCATGAAAAGATCTTGCACGATCACGAGATCCAACTGCTCGAGCGCGTGGCGCGTCGCATGCATATTGGGATTCGTCATCAAGATATCGTAGCCGATCGACCACAGTACCTTTAGCTTTCCGGCCGTCGCCGCGTCCATCATGTCGATCATGTTGAGCCCGGGGTGCGTCGGGATCGGTTGATGCCAGGCCGTTTCAAATTTCTGCCGCGCTTCTTCGATCGGCACGTAGCCCGCCAGCAACTTGGGCTCGCAGCCCATGTGGGGCGCGCCTTGGACATTGTTCTGCCCGCGCAGGGGGTTAATCCCCGTGCCTGATTTGCCAATATTGCCGGTGAGCAGCGCGAGATTGACGAGCGCGATAATCCCTTCGGTGCCTTGGATGTGCTCGGTCATGCCGAGGCCATGCACACTCAACGAGGGCTTCGCGGTCGCGTACAAACGGGCCGCCGCGCGAATCTTCTCCGCCGGCACACCGCAAACTTCCGCGACTTTCTCCGGCATAAAGTCGCGGATGAAATCAACATACTCGGAGTATTCGGTCAGACGCGTCCGGATAAATTCCTCATCCGCCAAGCCTTCGTCGATGATGGCGGCACCGATGGCATTAAACAACACGACATTCGTGCCGGCGTGCAGCTGCAGATGGAGGGTGGCGAATTCGCAGAGCTCAATCTCGCGGGGATCCACGATGATGAGATGAGCGCCGTGGCGAGCTGCTTGCTTGATGCGCGCACCGGTGACGGGATGGCCGTCCGTGGGGTTAGCGCCGCACACGAGAATCGTCTTCGCGAGCGCGATCTCATCCAGCGAGTTCGTTGCCGCGCCCGTGCCGAGCGTCATCTTCATCGCCGCCGCCGTGGGCGAGTGGCAAACGCGCGCACAGCAATCAATATTGTTTGTGCCCAACACCAAGCGGGCGAATTTCTGCGCGACGTAATTCTCCTCGTTCGTCCCGCGCGCAGAACTGAGCAAACCAATGCTGTCCGCCCCATGCGCCGCTGCGGTCGCGCGCAACCGCGTCGCGATAAATTCATTTACCTCTGCCCAACTCACGCGCTGCCACTGGCCGTCGCGCCGAATCATGGGAGAGGTCACGCGATCCTGAGCGTAAACGTAATCGAAAGCATAGCGGCCCTTGACGCAGGCGTGGCCGTGATTGCTCGGACCCTCGAGGGAGGGCCGGATGGTGGTGATCTTGCCGTCGCGCGTACCGACGTTCATCTCACAGCCCGTGCCGCAGTACGAACAGATCGACTTCGTCCACTGCGTCGGTGTGCCGCGCAGGAGGACGGTGAGATCTTCCAAGGCGCCGGAGGGACAGGTATCCACACACGCGCCGCAGCTCACGCAACCGCCGTCGAGCAGCGTCTCGCCGCGCACGGGCAAGATGCGCGTGGTGTCGCCGCGATTCCATGCCTTCCAAACAAATTGCCCCTGCACTTCTTCGCAAATGCGGACGCAGCGGTAACAGGTCACGCACTGCGACATGTCGACGTTGATGTACGGATGCGATGCATCCTTCATGAACGGCACCGCGGGAGCAGGAGAATTGCGCGAGCCCCCGGCGGTGACGCCGTAGGTGCGGAGATAACGATGAAATTGTTTTTCCGGATAAGCCGCCACGGCCTCCGCCGGATAATCCTTAGCCAGCAGCCCCAAGAGTGTGCGGCGCACGCCCTCCACGGCGGGCGAATGCGTCTGGATCTCCATGCCCTCGCGCAGCGGGGTGTTACAAGCGGTGGCCAAGCCGGGCATCCCCGTCACTTCCACGGCGCAGAGTCGACACGAGCCGTAGGGTTCGAGGCGATCGTCGTGACACAGCGTCGGCACTTCGCGGCCGATCTGGTGCAAGGCCTCATTAATCGTGAGACCCTCGGCGAACTGATGCGACTGCCCGTTGATGGTTACTTGAAGCATGGCTCAATTTCTGTCGGGTAATAACGGAGAATCGATTCGGCAAAACGCGCCAAGCCGGTGCCGTGACCGCAGAGGCTGGTGAGTTTGAGCGCGGTGACGAGGTCGCGACATTCTTGGAGATCCGCGCGGGACGCGGTGCCCGCAATGGCGGCGGTAAAAATAGCTTCGACGCGGCCGCTGCCACTGCGGCACGGCGTGCATTTGCCACACGACTCATAAGCCCCGAAGGCGAAAACATGTTCCACCAACGCCGGAATTGAGGTGTGTTCATCAAACGCCACCACGCCCCCGTGACCGACGCCGGCGCCGATCGCGGCGAGTTCCTCAAAACCCAGCGGGGTATCGAGCAAGTGCGGCGGGATCAGGCCGATGATGGGGCCGCCGATAATGACGCCCTTGAGCTTACCGCCCCCGCGCAAGCCGCCGCCGATCACCTCGACGATGTGACGGACGGTAACGCCGAATTCGACTTCATAGAGCCCGGGGCGATTAAAGAGTGAATTCAGCGAGAGTGCCTTCGTGCCCCGGCTTTTGGAAAACCCCAAGGCCGCGTAGGCGGCGCCGCCGTGCGTCACGATCCACGGCACGCTGACGAGCGTCTCGACATTATTGAGCAAGGTCGGTCGGCCGAAAAGACCGCGTTCGGTCGGATAAGGCGGACGCGCCATGACCTCAGGACGCTGACCCTCGATGGAGCGCAGGAGGGAGGTTTCCTCGCCGCAGACATAGCTCCCGTGGCCGACGTAGACCTCGAGGTTAAAGGTAAAATCTTTTCCGCCGATGCGTGCACCAAGCCAGCCTGCGGCGCGGGCCTCGAGGAGTGCCGCCTGCAAGACGCTGACGGCCTGCGGATATTCGATGCGCACATAAATATAACCCTGCGTCGCGCCGACCGCATAAGCGGCGAGGATCATGCCCTCGATGAGCGCGTGCGGATCATCCTCCATGATGTAGCGATCGATGTAGGCGCCGGCATCGCCCTCATCGGCGTTGGCCACCACGTATTTGGTGCCGGCTGGCTGAGCGGCGACGGCGCGCCATTTGCGACCGGTGGGAAAACCCGCGCCACCCCGCCCCCGCAGTCCGGAAGTCTCGACGGCGGCGAGGAGTTGTTCGGGGGATTGCGTTAACGCCTGGGCCAAGGCCGCGTAGCCGCCCATTTTTTGAGCAGCCGCCAAGGAGCGCGCGCCCCCGGCCGCGATCCGACCGAGGACGATTCCATGCGAAGAAAAAACTTTAACGGGCGGCCGCGGACGGGTTTGGCCCTTGGCGGGAGCGGCGAAGCATTCGCCTAGGCAGTAGACACGCGGATTTTGCGCGGCGGCCTCGGCCCAGCGCGCGGGATTTAAATGCTTTGCGGCAAAGCAAGCGGTCCCCTGACAAGCTTGGCCCGTGTGTTCGCCGTGCGGCAAATGGTAGAACGACTCCACATCAGGCGTGAGAGGAGCGGGCGAGCAGCGCCGAGGAGCGGGAGGATGAGCGGGAGTAATTTGCACAAGACAAAATAATGAGTCGGACAAATGCGAAAGTAGCTGAATGCCAACCAGCGGTTCAATCCCAGACTACGCTTATGCCCCGCAAAAAAGGAAAAATGATTAATCACGCAATGGCGCGGGCGGTGCGCCAGTTTAAGTTCTAAGACTAAGATTGGAGAGAGGGGCGGAAAAGATGAAAATTCGGAAAGGAGAAATTGTGAAACGGAGATCTGAATCGACCAAGGCGTTTTTACCACGGATGGGGACAGGATGGGATCAGGATGGATTTGAAGCATAGTTCTTTTGGATTTAATCCAGATCGGATCCGTGAAATCCGTGGTTAAATTAGTTTGGGAAGTACCAATACATTTTTAACCGCGAAGGG